>CAZMTC010000008.1:0-35828 GCA_964569105.1 uncultured Alphaproteobacteria bacterium
AATGCCGCGCTGTTCTCCGCGCTGGAATATCAGGACTTCTGGGACATTCCCGAGGACGAGTGGGACCGGGTCATCGAGACGAACGTCACCGGTACGTTCAACTGCGTCCGGGCGGTCGAGGGCGCGATGCGTGGGGCCGGCTGGGGCCGCATCGTCAACGTGTCCTCGGGCACCATCCGCATGGGCCGGCCGCACTTCCTGCACTACGTCTCGTCCAAGGCGGCGCTGGTCGGCATGAGCCGGTCGCTCGCGCGCGAGCTCGGCCCCTTCGGGATCACGGTCAACACGCTGCTGCCCGGCGTGGTGCTGCACGAGACCCAGCGTGCCCGACTGCCCGACGAGTACAAGGCCACGATCCTGAAAAGCCAGTGCATCCCGCGCGAAATGGACGCCGCCGCCATGGTCGGGCCGGTGCTCTTCCTGGTCAGCGAGGACGCCGCCTTCGTCACCGGCCAGGAACTGGCCGTGGATGGCGGCCTCACCCACGGCTGAGAATGTAATTTACCGATCAAATTACTGTGTGAAATTGCGCGCCAGGGATGCCAGAGCGTATACTCCGATCAATGAGAAACCTTCGCGGCGCTGCTTCATACGCCGAAGGTCCGATTCAGTCGCCCCGTCGTCCGAGGGAGGAGCGCATGAGCCCCGATACCGCACGCGATCAGGAATTCCAGGACATCAAGGACTTCCGCCAGGTGATGGCGGAGTTGGAGATCGGCGAGCCGCGCACGCGCGCGGTGCCCTACATCTGGAAATGGGACCGCATCCGCGAGGCGTTGGTCGGGAGCGAGGCATTCGACCTCGAGGAGGTCCACCGGCGCGCCTTCGCGCTGTGCAACCCGGGCCTCGAGGGCCGCACGCTGATCGGCACCACGCTGTTCGCCTCGGTCTCGGTCTACCATCCGGGCGACCGGGCGCCGGTCCACCGCCACACCGCCAGCGCCAGCCGCTTCGCCCTCGAGGGCACGGGCGGCTACACCAACGTCGCCGGCGAGCGGCTCGAGATGACCCGCGGCGACCTGGTGATCACGCCGAACGGCGAATGGCACGACCACGGCAACGACGGCGACGAGCCGATCTTCTGGGTCGACGTGCTCGACGTCGGCCTGGCCGAGCACATGAACGCCATCATGACCGAGTGGGACTACATGGAGCAGCCCACCGGCTCGAACTCGACCGAGCCGGTGGCGGTCAAGGTGCAGAGCACGACCCGCCCGGCCGACTGGTCGCAGAAGCTGTTCGCCAAGGCCGGCATCGTGCCGCGCTTCGGCGGCAAGGGGCGTCTCGGCGGCGGGCGCAGCTTCACGCCTAAGTTCATGTACCGAGCCGCCGACGTGCGCGAGGCGCAGGACCTGCTCAGGGACGAGGAGGGCGACCCCTGGGAGGGGATCATCGTCGAGTACACCGACCCCACGACCGGCCGCTCGGTGGTGCCCACGCTGTCCTTCCGCTCGCAGCTCCTGCGCCCGGGCGAAACCACGCTGCCCAAGCGCCACACCGCGAGCGCCGTCTCTTGCGTGCTCGAGGGCGAGGGCACGGTCGAGATCGGCGACCAGCGCTTCGAGTTCGCCCCTAACGACGTCTTCTTCGCGCCCGCCTGGATGTGGCGCAGCATCGCCAACACCGGCGATGGCGACGCCATGCTCTATTCGGTCAGCGACCAGCCCGCGCTCGAGAAGCTCGACTACTACCGCGCGCAGGGCAGGACCGCCGACGGAGAGACGGTCGACCTCAAACGCTGGCCGGATTTCGAGTGAGCTCCCTGCTGCCAGACTGCTGGCTGCGAAGCGGGGCGGCGGCGTGCCGCCGCCCCGCGCCAGTCCGACTGTGATCGACGCGGAGCTGACAGCGCTGGGCGCAATAGCGGCTGCGGCGCGAATTCGAGACGGATCGCTGACGCCCACGACACTGGTCGCCGCCTGCCTCGAACGGATTGCCGCCCGCGAGGAGACGGTGCGCGCTTGGACGCATTTGGACCCTGAGGCCGCGTTGGTACAGGCGCGTGCGCGCGACACGGAGACGGCCGGTGGTCCGCTGCACGGCGTGCCGGTGGCGGTCAAGGACGTGTTCGACACGCACGACATGCCGACCGAGTACGGCACGCCGCTCTATGCAGGGCACCGCCCGGCGCGCGACGCCGCGGTGGTTGCGCTGGCGCGCGCGGCGGGCGCGGTGGTACTGGGCAAGACCGTCACCACCGAGTTCGCCACCTTCGCCGCCGGCGCCACGCGCAATCCGCACGACCCGACGCGCACGCCCGGCGGGTCGTCGAGCGGCTCGGCCGCCGCCGTGGCCGACGGGATGGTGCCGCTGGCCTTCGGCTCGCAGACCGCGGGTTCGGTGATCCGGCCGGCGTCCTATTGCGGGATCGTCGGGTACAAGCCGAGCTTCGGACGGCTGCCGCGCAGCGGGTTGTGGCCGCTTTCGGACTCGCTCGACACGGTCGGTGTCTATGCCCGCAGCGTCGACGATGCCGCCTTGCTGGCCGCGGCCGCGGGTGCGCTCGGGGGCGAGGCCGCGACGCCGCGGCCGCTCGCCCGGCCGCCGCGGATCGGTCTATACCGCTCGCCCGAATGGGAGTGGGCGGAGCCGCCGATGCGAGCCGCGGTGGAGGCCGCCGCCACGGCACTGGCGCAAGCCGGCGCCGAGGTGCGCGAGGTCGCGAGCCCGCCCGGCTTCGAGGCGCTGGCGGACGCCCACTGGACCATCCTGGGCTACGAGGTGGCGCGGGCGATGGCACACGAGCGAGCGGTCCACGGCGACCGGCTGACCGATGGCCTGCGCGAGTTCACCGACCGCCATGCGGCGCTTTCCGAGAGCGAGTACCGCCCCGCACTCGCCCTGGCGCAGGACGCCCGGGCGCGGCTCGAGGAGGTCTTCGCCGGCGTCGACGTGGTGCTCTCCGCCGCCGCGCCCGGCGAGGCGCCTGCCGGGCTGGAGACCACGGGCGACCCGGTCATGAACCGCGTGTGGACCCTGCTGCACACGCCATGTGTGACGATCCCCGCCGGACGGGGTCCGGGCGGGCTCCCGCTTGGGGTACAGATCGCCGGCCGGATCGGCGACGATGGCCTCACGCTGGCGGCTGCCCGCTGGGCCGCAGAACGGCTGCAACCCGAGAAACGATACGTTGAGCCATGACCGACTTCACCACCGAGCATCTTCCCGGCACGCCGTGCATCGCCTACGACCGCGCGGGTACGGGGCCACTCATAGTTTTCCTCCATGGCATCGGCGGCAATCGCACCAACTGGCGCGGCCAGCTGGGCGCGTTCGCCGCGGCCGGCTACACCGCCGTGAGCTGGGACGGGCGCGGCTATCTGGGTTCGGACGACTATGACGGGCCGCTCGATTTCGGCGATTTCGCCGCGGATCTCGTGCGGCTGCTCGATCATCTCGGCGTCGGGCGCGCGCATCTGTGCGGCCTGTCTATGGGCGGGCGGATCGCACAGGATTTCTACTTCAAGTATCCGGAGCGGGTGGCGACCATGACCCTGTGCGACACCCATGGAGGGTTCTCGCACCTGTCGCCGGAGCAGCGCGCCGATTACGTTGCCGCACGCCGCGACCCTCTGCTCGCCGGCAAGGAGCCACGCGACATCGCACCTGGTCTGGTCGAGCGGCTGGCCGGGCCGAATGCCTCCGAGGCGGTGCGGCAGGAGCTGCTCGAGAGCCTCGCCGCGCTGCGCAAGCACTCCTATATCAAATCCCTCGAGGCGACGGTGAACCAGGACACCATCGGCGATCTGTCGACGATCGACGTGCCGACCCACTTCGTCGTCGGGGAGCACGACCGGCTGACCACGCCCGAGATCGTCGAGCGCATGGCGAAGCAGGTCCGAGGCAGTCGCTACACGTTGATCGAGGACGCCGGGCACCTGGTCAACCTGGAGAAGCCCGAGGCGTTCGACGCCGCCGCGCTCGACTTCCTCGCACCCTACCGCGACCGCGCCGACGCGCCGGCCTGAGCGCGGCCGGGACGGCCCAACCATTCGGCCACCGCCAGGGCCGCGCCGAGGACGAAGCCCGCGGCATCGGTCCACTGCCCGTAGGGCATGGCGCCCGCCGGCACCAGCAGTGCCAGGCCGGCGAGCGCGAACAGGGCGCGGCGCGCGGCGCCGAGCGGTCGGAACAGGTATCCGATCAGGCCGACCGAGGTCAGCCCGACCCCGGCCACGGCCGTGACCACGGCGAGCGCGGTCATCCAGGGCGGGCCGAGCAGCAGCAGGCTGGGCGACAGCACGAACAGGAACGGCACCACATAGGCCGGCCAGCCGAAGCGCACCGCCTCCATCGCCGTGGCCATCGGGCGCGCGCCCGAGATGGTCGCGGCCGCGAACGCGGCGATCGCCACCGGCGGGGTGATCATCGACATCATGCCGAAGTAGAGCACGAACAGATGCGCGGCCTTGGGTTCGACGCCCAGCCGGGTCAGCGAGGGCGCCACCAGCGCGGCAAGGAGGACATAGACGCCGATAGTGGGCATGCCCATGCCCAAGAGGATCGAGATCACCGCCGCGATGCCCAGCAGCAGCATCAGGCTGGCGCTCCCCAGCTCGGCCAGGAGTTGGGTCATGGCGAAGGCCAGGCCCGAGAAGTTGAGCACGCCGATGACGAAGCCCGCCGCTGCCGTGATCATGATGATGTCGAGCACCGTGGTGCCGGTGCGGCGTACCGCCAGCCACAGCGTGCCGAGGCTCAGCCGCTCACCCCGGTTGGGTACGACGACGCCGAGGACGATCAGCGACGCCGCGGACCACAGCGCCGCCTCCTGCGGCTGCACGTGGTAGACGAACAGCGCGACGATCAGGACAGCGAAAGGCACCAGGAACAGCCAGCCGCGCCGCAGCGTTGGCCGCAGCGCCGGGATTTCCTCTTCGGGCACCCGCGTGATGCCCGCCTGAGCGGCGCGCAAATCGGCCTGCATGAACAGCGCGACGTAGTAGAGCACCGCCGGCACCAGCGCGGCGAGCACCACCTCGCCGTAGCCGATCTCGAGGAACTCGGCCATCAAAAAGGCCGAAGCGCCCATGATCGGGGGCATGAGCTGGCCGCCGGTCGAGGCCACGGCCTCGATGGCGCCGGCGCTGCGCGGACCGTAGCCGCCCTGGCGCATCAGCGGGATGGTGACGATGCCGGTCGAGACCACGTTGGATACCGCGCTGCCCGAGATCGAGCCGAACAGCGACGAGGCGACGATGGCGATCTTGGCCGAGCCGCCGCGGTAGCGTCCCATCAACGCCAGCGCCAAGTCGGTGAAGAAGCGGCCGCCGCCCGAGGCGAACAGCAGGTGGCCGAAGAAGACGAAGGCGACCAGCACCGTGGCGGCGATAAACAGCGCCGCGCCGAGCAGCGCGTTGCTGTCGAGCATCAGGCTGGCGAGCAGGCGGTCGTAGCTCTGCGACAATCCCTGCAGCCGGCCGGGCACCAGATGGCCGAGCAGCCCGTAGCCGATGAAGACCACGACGATGCCGGCAAGCACCGGCCCCGCCGACCGGCGCAGCGCCTCGATGATGAGCACCAGCAGCAGAGTGCCGTAGACCAGCGTCGTCGACGGGTCGTAGGTGGCCTGGTCGACCAGCGTCGCATAGCGCACCGCGACGTACCCTGCGGCACTGAAGCCCGCCGCCGCCAGCAGCCAGTCGTACCAAGGCACCGTCGTCTTCTCGGAGCCGAAGATCGGGAGCCGAATGAACGCAAGGGGCAACGCCAGTGCCAGCATCGCGGCCAGGAACTGCTCCTTGAACAGCGCCAGGCCCAGCCAGCGGTGGGCGCCCAGGATCCACATCACGGCGAGCGCGAAAAGCGCTCCCGCCAGGATCGCGACGAAGACCCGCGCGCCCGGTGTCTCCGGCCGCGCGGGCAGCTTCGGCTCGGTCTCGCTCAACGCCGTCGGGCTATTTCACGGGCTTCGGCGGCCACAGGCCGGCCTCCTCGTAATAGCGCTGCGCCCCCGGGTGATAGGGCACATCGACATCGAGCGCCATGCGTGAGGGATCGAAGCCGTTGAAGATGCCGTGCGCCTCGACCAGCGCGTCCTTGCCGCCGTGCAGCGCCTTGGTCACCTGATAGACGGTTTCCTCGTCGACGTCCTTGCCCACGATCACCGTGTATTCGTAGCCCATCAGGTTGGTGGGCTCCTGGATGCCGGCCAAGCCCTTGCGCGGCTTGACCTCGGTGATATAGGCGTTCGGCGCAACGTCGATCAGCGCCTGCTCGGCCTCGGCCGAACCGGGCAGCGAGACGAAGCGGATGCCGACCTCGGCGTCCGCCTTCTTGACGATGCCCGAGCCCGGCGCGAGCAGCGCGCCCTCGACCTCGCCTTCGGTGAGCAGTTGCACGCCCTTGACGAAATTGGGCACCGGCACCCGCTGCAGGTCGGCGACCTTCATCCCCTCGGCGGCCAGCATGGCGTCGAGGAACACCTCGACCAGCTTCTGCGAGGTGTAGTCGGTGGGGAAGGGCTGTCCGGCCAGATCCCGCAGGCTCCGATCGTCGGAATCCCGGCGTACCATGATGCCGACCTGGAACGGCACCAAGGCGGTGACCATCCGGACGTCCGGGTTGGGCTTGCCCTCGAAGTTGCCGGTGCCCTTGTGGGCGTAGACGACCTCGACCGTGTTCGAGGTGGAGAACGCGATCTCGCCGCTGTTGACCTGCGGAATGAACACGTTCGACCCACCCAGGCCCACCGCGCGCATCTGCACGTCCGAGCCTTCGGTCGTCACCTTGGCCACCGCCGAGGCGATCGAGAAGCCCAGCGAACCTTGCGGCAGGGTGCCGATCGCCACCGTTTCCGCCGCGGCCGGCGCAGCCACCATCGCCATCGCGGCGCCGAAAATGCCGGCCCTGATCGTACTGAATCGCAACATTTTTGCCTCTCCCGTTAGCGTTCGCGCCCTCTCGGCTCGGACCCCGAGGACCCTGCGGGACGCTGCACGATCAATTTTGCATAGTAATTCACGCAAGGAAACACCGAGGGATTTCTAGTCGTCAGCCAACGGCACCTCGCGTGCCGCCGAAGACCCGCTAGCCTGTCCCGGGATTCGGGTCGGTGCTGACCTTCTTGTTGATTGCGGCCGACGCCGTTCCTGCCAGGCGGCCGAGCGTGAGCGCGGTGAGCAGGCCGTTGCCCGACAGGTAGCCCCAGTCGGCGGGGCCCGAGACGCCGCAGGCGGCACCGCCGCCGGCGAAGAGGTTGGGCAATGCCGTGCCGTCGGGGCGCAGGACGCGGCCGTTGCCGTTGACCGCCAGCCCGCCCTGGGTGTGGAACAGGGCGCCCGTCACTTTGACCGCGTGGTAGGGCGGCTCGAGCGCCGGCTTGCCGGTGAAGTCGCGGCCGAACGGGTCGGCGGCCTCGCCGCGCGCGCAGGTGCGGGCCTCGGCCAGCGTGGCCTCCAGCGTGTCGCGAGGCATGCCCGTCTTCGCGGCCAGTGCGGCCGTGTCGGCGGCGGTCAGGACGGCGCCCATCTCCACTGCCTGGCGGAAGTCCTCGAACTCCATGCCCAGCGCGTACCGTCGGGCGTCGAACAGGTTCCAGGCGATACCGCCCGGCTCGGCCAGCACGAGCCGCGCCTGCTCGGAGTAGCCGGCGTGCTCGTTCGAGAAGCGCCGGCCCTCCGCGTTCACCTGGATGCCCCCTTCCATCATCAGTGCCCAGGTGATCAGGATGCCGTGCGGGTGGGCGACCGAGCCGTGTCCCTGATAGCCGCCCATGTGCCGCGTGGCCGCGCCCAGCGCCTCGCCCCAGATCACCGCGTCGCCCCGGTTGCCGGGATGGCCGAAATAAAGCGCCGGCGCCATGTCGGGAATGTAGCGCGCGATCATCTCCGGGTTGCCGCCATAGCCGTTGCAGGCGAGAACCAGCGCCCCGCAGCCGACCGTCTCGCGCCCGTCGCCCGCGCGCTCGATCGTCAGTCCGCGCACCGTGCCGTCGGGTTCGGCGTAGAGATCGGCGACCCGCGCTTCGGTGAGGATGTCGATGCCGGCGCGCTCGGCGGCGGCCGTGAGGCTGCCGATCAGCTCGGCGCCGGTGCGCGAGGGCGGGGCGTGCATGCGCAGCCGGCTGTGGCCGGGATAGAGGAAGCCGCCGACCAGGGTGAGCTCAACCCCATGCCGGTCGCCGAGCCAGTCGACGGTCGGGCCCGAGGCGCGGCAGACCGCGTCGACCAGCGCGGGGTCGGCCTCGCCGTGCGCCTTGCGCTGGATGTCGTCCGCCATGATCGCGGGGCTGTCCTCGACCCCGGCGTCGCGCTGTTGGCGGGTGCCGCAGGCCGGTACCATGCCCGACGACAGCGCCGTGCTGCCTTGCGGCGCGGGATCCCGCTCGATGACCAGCGGATCGACGCCGGCATCCTTCGCCGCAAGGGCCGCCGCCATGCCGCCGCCGCCGCCGCCCACGATGGCCAACGGCACGCTCAGGTCGTATTCGGCTTCGGCGGCGGGCAGGACAGCCATCGCCATCAGCTCCGCAGCGCGGCCACAGCGTCGGCGCAAGTCGCGACGGTGGCGATGGTGGACAGGGCGGCGACGGTGGCCTCGTGCGCCTCGGCGCTGAACGCGGCGCAGCCGTCAGACAGCAGTACGCAGGCGAAATCCCTTACATGGGCACCGCGCAGGGTCGAGGCGACACCGCCGTTGGTGACGATGCCGCCGACCAGCAGGCGCGTGATGCCGGCGCGCCGCAGCACGAACTCGAGCCGCGACTGGTAGAAGGCGTCGAATGCCACCTTCTCGACCTGAATGTCGGCGGGCCGCAGCTCGTCGATCAACGCTTGGCCCCACGACCCCGGCGCGAAGTCGCCCTTGCCCAGGAACGGCCGCAGCTTGCGCAAGTGTTCGGAGATGAACGGCTCTCCGCCCTTGCCCGGCACCAGCGTGAAATGCGTGCTCACCACCCAGCCGCCCGCCGCGCGCATCGCGTCCGCGACCTCGGCCTGCCGTGCCGGCAACGCCGCGATCGCCGCGCTGGTCGCCCCGCCCCGCGCGTAGGCGCCCTCGGCATGCACGAAGTCGTTCTGCATGTCGCAGACCAGGAACGCGGTCGAGGCAGGATCGGGGGCGAGGGTCATGGCCGCGGCGGGGTTGAAACCACAGAGACACAGAGGAACACAGAGGAGGCACAGAGGGATTCGCTCACAGAACGAGCCTCCTGATGCCGTCTTTGAGGATCGGGACGTTGAAGTTGAGCAACAGGCCCTTCGCGAATTGGCCCAGACGCATGTAGGTCAACACTTGGGCAGTGTGGATCGGTACGACGTTGTCCACGGCCTTGATCTCGACGACAACGGACCGCTCGACAAGCAGGTCAATGCGATAGCCGGCAGCCACCTGGATTCCCTTATAGGCAATTGGCAATGCCAGTTGGCGCTGGAACGGGACGCTCGCGAGCGATAGCTCGCGACACAGACATTCCTCGTAGGCGCTTTCCAGCAATCCGGGACCGAGCGCGCGGTACACCTCGATCGCCGCACCGATGATCTTCTCGGTCAATGGATCGCGCGGAACGCTGCCGGTTGGCTGGGACACAATCCCTCTGTGCCTCCTCTGTGCTCTCTGTGTCTCTGTGGTGAAACACTCTATCCAACACGTTCCTCACATCCGCCCGATCAGCACGTTGCCGAATTCGTCGACCGTGCCGCGCAGGTCGGGGTCGACGAAGATGGTGGCGTCGGACTGCTCGAGCACGGCGGGGCCTGGGATCTCGGCGCCGGCGGGCAGGGCGAGGCGGTCGTAGACGGCGGCGGTGTGCCAGCCGCCGTCACACCAGACTTGGCGTTCGCCCAGCGCCGCAGCCTCGACGGTGTTGCCCTCGGCGGGGCCGAGCAGGCGCAGGTCGAACTTGGGGCGCTTGCCGATGGCGGCGATGCGCAGCGACAGGACGCGCATGCCGATGCCGTCGAGCAGGCGGCGGTATATCTTGCGATACGCGGCCTCGAACGCCTCGACGATCATCTCGCGGGTGAGGCCGGTGGTGCCGTCGGCGAGCGTCAGCGGCAGGGGCACGGCGATGGTGTGGGTCTGACCGACATAGGACATGTCGAGCTCGAAGGTCACCTCGCGTGCCTCGAAGTCGACTTCGGCGCGGTCGAGCTGCTCGAGGCCGGTGCGCGCGGTCTCCGCCATCTCGCGGTCGAGCGCCTCGACGTCGAGGGTCTCCAGCGTGCGGTTGATGGTGTGGACGAAGTCGTGCCGCATGTCGGCGATGACGCAGCCCAGCGCGCTGGTCACGCCCGGATAGCGCGGCACCAGCGCCTGGGCCAGCCCGACCTCCTTGATCAGCGCCCCGGTGTGAAGCGCACCGCCGCCACCGAAGGGCATGGCGACGAAGCGCTTTGGATCGTAACCGCGCTCGATCGAGACCAGTCGGATGGCGCCGGCCATGCGCGAGTTGGCGACGCGAATGATCGCCTCGGCCGCGTCCATCACCTCCATGCCGAGCGGCTTCGCGACAACGCGCTCGATCGCGGCCTTGGCGGCGTCGACGTCGAGCCGGTCGAGCTTGCCGCCGATGGGGCGCTCGGCGTTGATCCGGCCGAGAATGACGTTGGCGTCGGTGACGGTCGGCCGGTCGTTGCCCTGGCCGTAGCAGACGGGTCCGGGGTCGGAACCCGCGCTCTCCGGCCCGACCTGGAGCAGGCCGCCGCGGTCGATCGAGGCGATCGAGCCGCCGCCGGCCCCGATGGTGGTGATCTCGATCATCGGCGTCCGAACCACCAGACCGAAGTCGATGGTGGTCTGCGGCGACAGAACCTGCTGGCCGTCGGCGACGAGCGAGACGTCGAAGCTGGTGCCGCCCATGTCGCAGGTGATGATGTTGCCGAATCCGGCCGCCTGCGCGACATGCGCGCCGGCGATGACGCCCGCCGCCGGGCCGCTGAGCGCGGTTCGGATCGGGTAGCGCCGCGCGGTCTCGACCGTCATGACGCCGCCGTTGGACTGGACAATCAGGATCTGCGCGTCCGCACCGCGCTCGGCCAGCATCGCCTCGAGCCGCTCCAGATACCGGTCCAGCGGCGGCTGGAGATAGGCGTTGAGCGCGGTGGTCGAGGCGCGCTCGAACTCGCGGATCTCGGGCAGGATGGCCGAGGAGGCGTTGATGTATTCGTTGGACCAGACGGATTCGACGGCCTCGATCGCCGCGGCCTCGTGGGCTGCGTTGGCGTAGGAGTTGACGAAGATCACCGCCACCGCCTCGGCACCCCGCTCGGCCAGCATTTCCGCAGCGCCGCGGACCGCGGCCACGTCGAGCGGCTTGTGCACCGTGCCGTCGGCGAGCACCCGCTCGGGCACCTCCAGGCGCAGGTCGCGCGGCACCACCGGATCGAAGGCGCCCCAAAGGCCCCAGGTCTGCGGCCGGTCGCGGCGGCGCATCTCGAGCACGTCGCGGAAGCCTTCGGTGGTGATCACGCCGATACGCGCGCCCTTGCGCTCGAGCAGCGCATTGGTCCCGACCGTGGTGCCGTGGACGACGGTGCCCACCGTCTTGGGGTCGCCTGCGCCCTGGGTGACGCCCTCGAGGAACCCCTCGGCCTGGTTGTCCGGGGTCGAGGGCACCTTGGCGATTCGGCAGGTGCCGGCCGCCTCGTCGTAGAAGAACACATCGGTGAAGGTGCCGCCGACGTCGACGCCGACGATGGTCCGTGCGCTCATTGCGCCGCCTGTGCCTGCCTGAGTTGTCCGGTTTGCGCCTCGTCGACCGAGCCGTCGACCGTGAGCGCCACGCCGTAGTCGCGCGCCGCCGCCTCGACGCTCACATAGCCCAACCGCACGTCCTCCGCGACTGCGGCGGGATCGCGCTCGAAGGCCGGCCCGTAGCCGCCGCCTCCGGGCGTCTCGAGCCGTACGCGCTGCCCCTTGGCGAGCTTGAGGCCGACCATCTTGGAGACCATCGCGGGATGCGTGTCGGACCCGTCCGCCGACGGGAAGGTGAACTGGGTCGTCGCGGCGTCGCCGCCGCCCACGACGCCGCGCGGCGGGTATTTGCCCCGCTCGCCGAACAGGAAGACATCGGCCTCGTCGGACAGCAGCTCGATCTCGTAGACCGCGCCCAGCCCGCCGCGGTGGCGGCCGGGTCCGGCGCTGTCGGGTCGTAGCGCCCATTGGGAGTAGATCACCGGGTTCGCGGCCTCGAAGATCTCGACCGGCGGGATGGTGGCGGTGGAGATCGGCGCGTTGCCGTGGTTGAGCCCGTCGCTCACCGGCGAGCCCCCGTGGCCGCCGCCGTAGAAGGAGAACAGCACCCAGCGCGAGCCGTCCTCGCGGTGGCCGGCGAGCGACAGCGCGTTGATGGTGCCGTAAGCGCAGCCGTTGACCATGTCGGGGGCGGCCTTGGCCAGGGCACCGAACACGACGTCGACGATGCGCAGGATGGTCTCGGTGTAGCCGCCGACCGGCTTGGGCGCGGTGGCCGAGAGCAACGAGCCCTCGGGAATGGTCACGTCGATCGGGTCGAGGCAGCCCGCGTTGGCCGGCACGTCGCGGAAGACGTGCTTGAGCGCGACGTAGCACGCCGCCACCGCGGTCGAGCGCGCGATGTTGACCGGGCCGAGGCACGCCTGCGCGGTGCGCGAGAAGTCGAGCGCCATGCGATCGCCCGCGATGGTGATGTCGAGCGCGACCTCGAGCGGCCGGTCGGTGATGCCGTCATTGTCGAGCCAGTCGTCGCAGGAATAGGTGCCGTCGGGCAGCTCGGCGATGTGCGAACGCATGAGCTGAGCGGCCCGCGCCCGAAGCTCGCGCAGGGCGGCCAGGACGGGCTCGTCTCCGTATTCGTCGAGCAGGGCGGCGAGCCGTTCGGCGCCGAGTTGGAGCGCGTTGACCTGACCGTTGAGGTCGCCATAGGCGGAGTGCGGCTGGCGCGAGTTGGTCAGGCAGATGTCGACGATGTCCTGGCGCCACTGGCCTGCGTCGAAGAGCTTCACCGGCGGGATGTGCACGCCCTCCTGGAAGCTCTCGGTCGCCACCGGGTTGTAGTTGCCCGGCACGTTGCCGCCGACGTCGTGCCAATGGCCGACCGAGGCGAGGTAGCAGAACGGCTTGCCGTTTCTGAAGAAGGGTGCCACCAGCTTGTAATCGGACAAATGCGTGCCGCCGTCATAGGGGTCGTTGAAGATCCAGACGTCGCCGTCCTTCGGCCCGCCGGATCTGGCGGATTTGTCTATCACCGCCTTGACCGCAAAGGCGTTGGTGCCGACGAAGATCGGCAGGCCCTGCTTGCCCTGGATCAGCGTGGTCCCGGTCTCGGCGTCGTAGAGCCCGTGCGAGGCGTCGTGCGCCTCGGCGATGATCGGGTTGAAGGCCGAACGGAACAGCGTCGCGTCCATCTCGTCCGCGATCTGCTCCAGCCGGCCCCTGAGCACGGCGAGGGTGACGGGGTCGAGGGGGGTGGTCATCGGCGTACCTCCGCGTGGGGGACGGAGCGGCGCGGGCACTTCCTCCTCCCCTCGGGGGAGGGGATAAGGGGAGGGGGCCCAAGCGACAAGGTCGCGCCGAAGGCGCGGCTCATTTCGGGGAGCCCCCCACCCCAACCCTCCCCCTCAAGGGGGGAGGGCGCCATGTGCCGCCGCTCACTCGCGTCCGTCGTCATAGCGCTTTCCCAGCTCCAGCAACTCGGGGGTGCCGAGCACCGCGTTGAGCTCGGCGAAGTCGTACATGCGGTCGCGGAACGGGCGGGTGGTGCCGGCCGCGTGCAGCGAGGCGCAGTAGTCGGCGAGCAGGCGGGCCACAGCGCGCACCGTGCCGCCGGGGAAGATGACCAGGGCGTAGCCCATGGCCTCGAGCTCCTCGGCGGTGGCGAGGGGGGTGCGGCCGCCCTCCACCATATTGGCCATCAGCGGGATGCGGCCGCCGAAGCGTGCCGCCACCGCTTCCATCTGCGCACGGTCCTGCGGTGCTTCGACGAACAAAATATCGGCGCCCGCGTCGATATAACGCTCGCCGCGTTCCAACGCGGCGTCGAAGCCGTCCACGGCGATCGCGTCGGTGCGCGCGATGATCATGGTCGGGCCCGAGCCGCGCGCGTCGGCTGCCGCGCGGATCTTGCCCGCCATCTCGGCCGCGCCGACGAGGCGCTTCTCGTCCAGGTGGCCGCAGCGCTTGGGCGTCGACTGGTCCTCCATCTGCACCGCGTCGGCGCCCAGGCGCTGGAGCTCCGCCACCGTGCGGCGGACGTTGAGCGCGTTGCCGAAGCCGGTGTCGATGTCGACGACCAGCGGCAGCGTCACGCGCTCGCGGATGGCGAACAGCGTGTCCGCCACCTCCTTGTAGCTGACCAGGCCGATGTCTGGCCGGCCGAAGCGCGTGTACGCGATCGAGGCGCCCGAAAGATACGCCGCGCCGAAGCCCGCGCGCTCCACCATCAGCGCCGAGAGCGCGTCGTAGACCCCCGGCGCCACGGTGATCTCGGGCGCCGCGATCAGCTCGCGCAGGGCGGTGGGGGCGGGCGAGGGTGCGTTCATTCCGCGTCCCCCTTGAGCTTCTTTTCCAGGTGCGGCAGCAGGCCGCCGTCTTCGATCATCGCCAGGAGATGGTCCGGGATCGGCTCGCACGCGTAGCGACCGCCCTTGGTGACGTTCTCCGCCGTGCCGGCCCGGGGATCGACGCGCACCGTGTCGCCGGTCTCGATGCCATCGGCCTCGGGACAGATCAATGCCGGCAGGCCCAGGTTCATGGCGTTGCGGTAGAAGATGCGCGCGAAGGACACGGCGAGCACCGCGCGCACACCGAGGTGCAGGAGGCACGCCGCCGCCTGCTCGCGCGAGCTGCCCATGCCGAACATCCTGCCGCCGGCGACGATGTCGCCCGTGCGGACCTCCTTGGCGAAGCGCGGCTCTACCGCTTCCAGACAGTGCTCGGCCATCGCCTCGACGCCGCCCTTCAAGTAGGCACCCGGTGCCAACAGGTCGGTGTCGATGTTGTCGCCGAATGCCCAGGCCCGGCCTTCGATGACGGACGTCATGCGGCGCGCTCCTGCAGGAATTCGCGGGGATCGGTGATGCGGCCGGTGATCGCCGCGGCGGCGACGGAGTATGGCGAGGCCAGGTAGACCTGCGCGCTTGGTGCGCCCATGCGGCCCTTGAAGTTGCGCGCGGTCGACGAGATGCAGACCTCGTCCTCGCCGAGCAGCCCGGCGCCCAGCCCGGCGCAGGCGCCGCAGCCGGAGGGCAGCAGGATGGCGCCGGCCTCGGTCAGTGTCGCCAGCGTGCCGTCGGCCGCCGCCTGCTCGGTCGTCCGGGTCGAGGCCGGGGCGATCAGGAAACGCACGCCGGGCGCCACCTCGCGCCCACGCACCACGGCCGCGGCCATGTGCAGGTCGCTCAGCTTCGCGCCGGTGCAGGCGCCGATATAGGCTTGGTGGATCGGAGTGCCGGCGGTGGCGGCGATGTCGTCGGCGTTCTCCGGGCTGTGCGGCGCGGCCACCTGCGGCCCGAGCGTGCGCGCGTCGAAGCGGTGGGTTGCCTCGACCTGCGCGCTCTCGTCCGAATGCCAGCCGACCACGTCGGTGTCGCCGATCTCGACCCCGGCGTGGCGCAGATAGCCGAGCGTGACCGTGTCGGGCGCGATCAGGCCGACCTTGGCGCCGAGCTCGGCCGCCATGTTGGCGAGGTTCATGCGCTCGAGCATGGGCAGCGCCGTGACCGCCTCGCCGGTGTACTCGACCGCCTTGTAGTTGCCGACGTCCATGCCCAGCGCGCCGCACAGGCGCAGCATCATGTCCTTGGCGGTGACGCCGGGGCCGAGCATGCCCGACCAGTCGATGCGCACGGTGGGCGGCACGCGGGCCCAGATCTCGCCGGTCGCCAGCACGCCCGCCATCTCGGTCGCGCCGATACCCATCATGAAGGCGCCGAAGGCGCCGCCGGTGGTCGAATGGCTGTCGCCGCCGGCGACGAACATGCCCGGCCGCAGATGGCCGCGCTCGGGCAGGACCACGTGACAGATGCCCTGCATGTCGTGGAACGCCTCGATGCCCTGCTCGCGCGCCCAGTCGCGGGTGAGCTTGAGGATGGCGGCGCTGTCGGCGTCGATGGCCGGGACGAAATGGTCCGACACCAGCACCACCCTGGACGGGTCCCACACGCCGACGCCCAGGCGCTCGAGCATCGGCTTCACGCGGCGCGGGCCGCCCGAGTCTTGGATCATGGCGAGGTCGACACGGCAGGTGTGGATCTCGCCCGGCGTCACCCGGGGCACGCCGGCGGCGCGCGCGATCAGCTTTTCTGCGAGGGTCATGGCCATGGCTACAACCCGAGATAGGATTTCTTGAGGCCGGGGTCGTCGGCCAGCGCGGCGGCCTCGCCCTCCATGGCGATCAGCCCGTTCTCGATCACATAGGCGCGGTCGGCGATGGCCAACGATTGGACCACATTCTGCTCGACCAGCAGGATCGACAGTCCGTCCTCGTGCAGGCGCTGGATCAGGCCGAACATTTCCTCGACGAGCAGCGGCGACAGGCCCAATGACGGTTCGTCGAGGATCAGCAGGCGCGGCTCGGCCATCAGCGCGCGGCCGATGGCCAGCATCTGCTGCTCGCCGCCCGACAGCGTGCCGCTGAGCTGGCGTTCCCGCTCGGCCAGCCGGCCGAAGGTCGCGAAGACATAGTCGAGATTCGTCGTCCGGCTGGCGCGGGCCCGGCGGTAGGAGCCCAGTTCGAGGTTTTCGCGCACCGTCATGTTGGGGAAGATCTTGCGCCCCTCGGGCACTTGGACCACCCCCATGTCGACGATGTGCTTCGAATGAACGCCCGTGATGTCGCGTCCCTCCACGCTGACCGTGCCGGCAAAGGGGCGGTAGACACCCGAGATGTTGTTATTGAGCGTGGTCTTGCCGGCGCCGTTGGAGCCGAGCACGGCGACGATCTCGCCCGCGCCGAGGGCGACGTCGACACCGTGCAGCACCTCGACCGGGCCGTAACCGGCGCGCAGGCCCGCGACCTCGAGCATGGCGGCTTCAGCCATGGGCACCTCCGACCATGCTCTTGGCGGCGCCATGGCCCAGATAGGCCTCGATGACGACCGGGTCGGCGGCGATCTCCTGCGGCGTGCCCTTGGCGATGACCGCGCCGTTGTTCAGCACGTAGGTGCGGTCGGACAGGCTGACCACGGCCTGCATGACGTGTTCGATCAGGAAGATCGTGACGCCGCCGTCGCGGATCGCGCGCACGGTCTCGACGATCTCGACGATCTCAGTGTGGTTGAGGCCGGCCATGACCTCGTCGAGCAGCAGGATCGTGGGGTCCGTCGCCAGCGCGCGGGCGAGTTCGAGCCGCTTTCGACCGGAGACGGTGAGGGCGCCGGCCGGCTGGTCGAGCTGCCGCTCCATGCCCACCCGTTCGGCCACGGCTTTGGCGCGGTCGAGTGCCTCGGCGCGCGCCCGGGTTCGGGTGTGGGCGCCAACGGCGATGTTCTCGCGCACGGTGAGGTTGGCGAAGGGCTGGACCACCTGGAAAGTCCGCACCAGGCCCAACCGCGCGATGGCGTATGGGCGGAGGCCGGTGATGTTCCGGCCGGCGAACGTGACGGTGCCGGCGTCGGGCCGCTCGAAGCCCGAGACGACGGAGAACAGCGTCGTCTTGCCCGCGCCGTTGGGGCCGATCAACGACACGATCTCGCCCTCCGCCACGTCGAGGCTGGCCTCGTCGACGGCCGTCAGGCCGCCGAAGCGCTTGACGATGCCACGGACCTCAAGCATCCGAGCCTCCCATGCGGCCGCGGATGCGGCGCCAGATGGCCTCGATCAGTCCCATCAGGCCCCGGGGCATGAAGCCCAGGAACAGGATCAGGATGACGCCGAACAAAATCAGGTCGAGCCCCGGCCGGTCCTGCCACAGCGCCCCGATCACGTCCTTGGCCAGCTCGCCCACCGTGTGGATGAACGCGGCGCCGACCAGCGGGCCCAGCACGGTCCCCAGGCCGCCGATGATGGCGGCGAACAGCGCCTCGACCGACTTGCCTGGCCCATACGCGATGTTGGGTTCGATGAACAGGTACCTCTGGACGTAGTAGATGCCGGCGGAGGCAGTGATCGCCGCGGACATGCATATCGCGCCCAGCTTGACCCGGAAGGCGGAGATACCGAGCGCCTCGGCCGCGTCCTCGTTCTCGCGCACCGCGACGAGTTGGACGCCGAAACGCGAACGTTGCATCCACCAGGTGGCCGCGAAGCAGATCACCGCGATGATCAGGATCGTGTAGTAGTAGCCCGAGGCGCGCAGGAACGGGTCGGCGAAGGTGAACTGCCAGGTTTCGAACACGCGCCCCGGGTCCTGGTTGAGGTCGAGCGCGACACCGCGCCCGCCCTCGGTGATCTCGATCAGCGAGGACGCGAGGACGCGGAACATCTCCGCGAAAGCCAGCGTGATCAGCGCGAAGTAGGAGCCGCGCAGGCCGTAGCGGAACGACAGGTAGCCGAAGAAGGCACCCACAGCGACGGCGGCGGCGAGTGCCAGCCACATGGCCGCCCAGGGGCTCCAGCCGTGGTCGAACTGCATCAGCGCCTGGACATAGGCGCCGGTGCCGAAGAACAGCGCGTGGCCGAAGGAGTACTGCCCGCCGTACCCGCCCAGGATGTTCCAGCCCTGGCCGAGCACGGCGGCGAACAGGATCAGTTCGACGAAGTCGATCCAGCGGCCGGACTCGAGCACCACGGGCACCAGCGCGAGCACGACCACCAGCAAAGACCAGCCGGCGGCGTTCAGCATGCCGCGATTGCCGCTCGCCGGCATTATCGCAACCTCTGGCCGAACAGGCCGGTCGGACGGAACAGGAGCACGCCGATAAAGATCAGCGATATGGTGATCAGACCCAGGCTCTCGCCCAGGCAGAATCGGCCGAGCGATTCGGTGACGCCGATGATGAAACCGCCGACCAGCGCACCGACGAAGCTGCCCATGCCGCCCAACACCACCACGGTGAAGGCGATCAGGACGAAGAGATAGCCGAACTGCGGATGGACCGCGTAGGTCGGCGCGAGCAGGGCGGCGGAGGCCGCTACCAGCGCGGTGCCGATGCCGAAGCTGACCGCGAAGATGTGCTCGACGTCGATGCCGACGAGGCGCGCGCCCTGGCGCTCCTTCGCCACGGCGCGGATCGCCTTCCCAGTATCCGTGTACGACATGAACAGCCAGACCAGCGCCGTGATGGCGAGCGAGCCGAACAGCGCCGCGAGCTCAGGGTAGACGGCGAAGGTGACGCCCAGGTCGATGCCCTCGAAGTCATAGGGCACCTGAACCTGCTGCTCGTCGGACGAGAACGCGAACAGGGCGAAATTCTCGATCACGATCGCGATGCCCAGCGTCGTGAGCAGGATGATCTCGTCGCGGCCGTGGCTGACCTGGCCGATCACGCCGCGCTGCAGGCCGTAGCCGAAGGCGAAGCCCAGCGGCACCACGATCAGGAGGCCGAGATAAGGGTCGAGCCCGAGGAAGTACCAGAGGCCGTAGACGGCATACATCGAGATCATCAGCAGCGCGCCGTGCGCGAAATTGATGATGTGCAGGACGCCGTAGATGATGGTCAGGCCCAGGGCCACGAGCGCATAGACCGCGCCCAGGAACAGCCCGCTGATCGCGGAGCTGCCGAAAGCGGACCATGGGTAGGGCTCGCAAACCAACAGCCCCGAAAGACCGAGCGTCTGGACAAGCTGGTCGAACATGGAGCGGGATCACCCGGCTGGTGTCGAAACGGAAAGATCTTGTACGGGCGGCGGGAGCGGCGCCCTGGCCGCTCCCGCCGGATCCGTGCCCTCGCCGTGTCCGGTTTGGGCGACGCGTCCGGGTCAGGCCGGGCGCGGGAACACGGCGTCCTTGGTCTGGTAGGCCGCCGGCGCCACCACCTCGATCTCGTCGCCGAGGTTCTGGGTGACCAGCGGCTGGGCGCCCTGGTTCTGGCCGTTGACGATCTCGGTCGGGCCGTAGGGCATGAAGTGCCCGTTCCAGGTGCTGTTGGCCAGCGCCTCGATCACCTTGGCCCGGTCGGCCGAGCCGGCGTCCTCCATGGCCGACGCGATCCAGCGAACGCAGGTGTAGGCGAGCCAGACCTCGTAGGAGTAGCTCCGGCCCGCCGCCTCGGTCTTCTCGCGCAGCGCGAAGGCCATCGAGTTCTTCGGATTGTACCAGTGGTTGCAGTCCATCACGTACTGCGCCGCGTCAGGGAACTCGTTGAGGAAGCGGTACTGCGACGAGGCGCCGCCCAGGACCGAGTAGATCGCCTTGGGCTGGACCTTCTGCCGCTCCAAAGTGCGCAGGAACAGGACGCCCTCGTTGTAGTAGTGCGAGGGGATGACCAGGTCCGGCTGCAGCGCGTCGATCTTGGTCACGATGTTGCGGAAGTCCTTGTTCGGCGTCGGGTGGGGCAGCACGTCGAGCACCTCGAAGCCGGCCGGCTCCAGCCCCTTCTGCATCAGCCCGGCCATGAAGGAGCCGAATGGCGTCGTGTTCTCGTGCACGATCACGACGGTCTTGGCCGGATTGCCGTTGGCTTCGTTGATCGCGATCAGCTGCTCGGTGCCCATCTCGGTGATCTTGCCGAAGCCCGGGCCGAAGCGGAACGTGTTCTCCAGTCCGCGGCCGACGATCTTGTCGTTCACGCCCACGTCGACCACGTGCGGAATGCCGTACTTCGCCGCCGCCTGGGTCGTGGCGAGCGAGATGCCCGAGGCGTAGGCGCCGACGATCGCCGAGACGCCGGCCGCCTCGAACTTCTCTACCTCGGCCGCGCCGACCTCTTCCTTCGACTGGGCGTCGCCCAGCACCGGCTCGAGCTTGGCGCCGCCCAGCGCGCGGATGCCGCCTTCCGCGTTGATCTCGCGGATCGCTTGCTGTGCGCCCCAGCGGCATTGGGTGCCCGAGAACTGCAGGAAGCCGCTCACCGGGTGTACCAGGCCGATCTTGACGTTGGGCGCCGCGTGCAGGATCGCGGGCGCGCCCAGGCTCGCCGCCGCCGCGACCGTGGCGGCGCCGGCCACGAACTCGCGGCGCGTGACCGGCCGCGAGGTGGTCTTGGTGGTCTTGCTCTCGTCACTCATCAGACGTCTCCCATGTTGCCGTCTTGCGGTCCCTGCCTGGGACCTTGCCCTTTCGTTGCGCAGGCGGCGTTGCGCCGCCCAATTCCAGTGGCCCGCCTCACTCCGTAGGCGACCACAGGCTCGGCCCCTCGCCGTGAACCCGCGAGAGGCGCATCGTATAGCGGTACCGGTCGGGCCGGTAGGTGGCGCGGATGTACTCCACCGCGCGCCGGTTCTGGTCGTAGACCACGCGCGCCACCTCGAGCAGCGGCGAGCCGATCTCGACCTCGAGCGCCTCGGCCAGCGCCGGGCCGGCGAGCGTGGCGGTGATGCTCTGCTCGGCCTCGGTAACCTCGACGCCGAAGCGCTCCAGCAGCGCGAGCAGCGGAACCGTTTCGAGGTCGGCGCGGTCGTAGGAACGGCCCACATCCTCGGGCACGTACGTGACCAGATGCGACAGCGGCTCGCCGTCGAGCGAGCGCACGCGCACCGCTTTCTGCACCGGCGCGCCGCGCGCGACGCCCATGGCGCTCGCCGCCTCGTCGGAGGCCGGTTCGTAGCCGAAGGCGAGCAGTCGCACCTCGGTCTCGACACCCATCGCGAGCAGGTTCTCGAGCAGCCCCTCGATGCTGCCCGCGACCGGCGCCGATGGCAGCGGCCGGGCGGATACGGTGGTGCCGCGGCCGCGCGCGCGATCGACCAGGCCGTCTTCGGCGAGGCGGTTGACCGCGCGCTTCACGGTGATGCGCGAGACGCCGAACTCCTTGGCCAGTTCGGCCTCGGACGGGATCAGCTCGCCCTCGCCATAGTGACCGTTGGCGATGCGCTCGCGCAGGATGACCTGGATCTGGTGGTAGAGCGGCGTGGGCAGACGGGTATCGACCCGGGCCTCGCTGCGCGCGCCCGTGCCGTCCATCTGCCGTTCGACCGCCATGTCCAAGGCCTCGTTCTCCCCCATTGCAACGCAAGCCTATCACTCTAAAAGATATAATGCTATATCTTTATAGCTTTTGAGCGAGCACGATATCCGGTGCAGGGGAGGGCGGCCATGCCGGCGCTGACCATCACGCTGATCGAGGGCTACGACGACGCCACCAAGACGAGCCTCGCGGAGCGTTTGACCGACGCCGTGCGGCTGTCGATCGGGGCGCCGCTCGACGGCATCACCATCATGATCAACGAGGTGACGCCCTCGGGCTACATGCGCGGGCGCCGCGCACGCACGCCCGGCACGCCGCCACCCGACCCGGCCGAGGTGGTGCGGTCCTATCTGACGGCAATGGAAGCGCGCGACCTCGCCGCGGCCGCCGGCCATCTCGCCGAAAATTTCTCCATGATCTTTCCCGGCAACGCCGTCATGCGCACGCCGGAAGAGTTGGCGGAGTGGGCCAGGGATCGCTACCGCGCGGTGCGCAAGGTCTACGAGCGGTTCGATGTGGCTCCCGTGGAGGAAGGCGCGGCGGTCTACTGCTTCGGCACGCTCGAGGGCGAGTGGCCCGACGGCACGCCCTTCGCCGGCATCCGCTTCATCGATCGTTTCACCGTGGCCGAAGGCCGGCTGATGGACCAGCGCGTCTGGAACGACATGGGCGAGACGATGCTGTCGCGCGAGCGGTCGAAGGCGGCGGAATAGGGCCGCCGTATCGGCCGCGCCGGGCGCCCATTGACAGCCCGGCGGCGGGTTAGTCTAGTGATGAAAGTGCTAACGGTGGGGCGCGTCCGTGCACCCGCCGGCTCCTTCCAGACCGGTTGCGAGACGCCCATGCCCGTTCCGCCTGCGACCGTGCCCTGCCGCGTGCCCGGCGCCTTCCTTCCGGAGCGGCGCCGTGGCTGAGATCGAGGTGGCGCGCGAGGCGGACGGTACGGCCGTCGTCACGCTGAACCGGCCGGGCAAGCGCAACGCGCTGTCGCTCGCCATGTGGCGCGAGATCGCGCGGCTGTTCGGCGAGCTGGGCGATGACGCGGAGGTGCGAGCGGTCGTGCTCACCGGTGCGGGCGGGCAGTTCTCGGTCGGCGCCGACATCTCCGAGTTCGACGATCTGCGCGGCGACAGCGAGGCCTCCAACGACTATGAGCGCGCAGTGGACGCGGCGTCCGACGCCATCGCCGCGGTGCCCAAGCCGGTGATCGCGGCGGTGCAGGGTTACTGCCTGGGCGGCGGTTGCCACCTGGCGATGGCCTGCGATTTCCGCTTCGCCGCGCCCGACGCGGAATTCGGCATTCCGGCGGCGCGCCTGTCGATCGTGTACGGCGTGCGCAGCACCCAGCGCCTGCTGACGTTGGTCGGGCTGAGCAAGGCCAAGCAGATCCTCTATGGTGCGCAGCGCTTCGGCGCCGAGGACGCGCTGCGCGACGGCTTCGTCGACCGCATCGCCGACGACCCGGTGGCCGCGGCGCGGGACTACGCCCACGCGCTGGCGCAGAACGCCCCGCTGTCGATCGCCGGCGCCAAGCACATCCTGACAGGGGTCTCGATGGGGCTGGGCGCGCTGGACCCCGAGGAGACGCGGCGGGCGATCGACAGGGCCTCGTCGAGCGAGGACTATGCCGAGGGGCGACGAGCCTTCGCCGAGAAGCGCGCGCCGCGCTTCAAGGGAAGCTGAGCGGACGGGTGGAGGCGCGATGAAGCCCGCACCGTTCGACTATACCGTCGCCGACAGCGTCGAGGGCGCGGTCGAGGCGCTGGCGCGCGGCGGCGAGGACGCCAGGGTGCTGGCCGGCGGCCAGAGCCTGGTGCCGATGCTCAATTTCCGCCTCAACCGACCGACGCTGCTGGTCGACGTCAACCGCGTCCCGGGCCTGGCCGGGGTGGAGGAAGCGGGTCCGGACGCGATCCGGGTGGGCGCGCTGACCCGCCACTACGCGCTGGAGACCGACGAGCTGGTGGCGCGCCGCCTGCCGGCGCTGCACGCGGCGATGGGGCATGTCGCGCATCTCGCGGTGCGCAACCGCGGCACCGCCGGCGGCAGCCTGTCGCACGCCGACCCGGCGGCCGAGCTGCCGATGATGGCGCGGCTGCTCGACGCGAGGATCACCACCGTCTCGCCCTCGGGCGGGCGCACGCTCGATGCCGAGGATTTCTTCCTGGGCCCGCTGTACACCGCGCTCGAGCCCGACGAGCTGGTCACGTCGATCGAGCTCGCCGCGCCGGCCGCCGGCCACGGCTGGGACTTCCAGGAGGTCGCGCGCCGCCATGGCGATTTCGCGCTCGCCGCTGTCGCGGTGACGCTGACCTTGGCGGGGGGCAAGGTGGGCGCGGCGCGGATCGCGATGATGGGGGTGGGCGAGACGCCGCTGCGCGCGCCCGGGGCCGAGGCGCTGCTCGCCGGGCAGGCGGTGGACGGGGCGCTGGCGGCAGAGGCTGCGGAGGCGGTGCGCGGCGCCGTCGAGCCGATGAGCGACCTGCACGCCTCGTCCGAGTACCGCCGGCACCTGGTCGGCGTGCTGGCCCGGCGCGCGGTGCTGCGCGCCTGGGAGCGCGCCAACGGGCGCGAGCCCGAGGGAGGATCCGCATGACCGAGCCCGTCACCGTCCGCGTCACGGTCAACGGCACCACGCACGAGAAGGCGGTCGAGCCGCGCCTGCTGCTCGCCGACTTCCTGCGCCACGAGCTGGGGCTGACCGGCACCCATGTCGGCTGCGAGCACGGCATCTGCGGCGCCTGCACGGTGCTGGTCGACGGCGACAGCGCGCGCGCGTGCCTGATGTTCGCGAGCCAGGCCGACGGGCGCACCGTCGAGACGGTCGAGGGCGTCGGCGCGCCGGGTGCGCTGAACCCCCTGCAGGAGGCCGTCCACGAGCACCACGCCCTGCAGTGCGGCTTCTGCACGCCGGGCATGCTGATGACGGCGACCGACATGCTGCGCAAGTACCAACTCGCCGGCGACGACGAGATCCGCGCCGGCCTGTCGGGCAATCTGTGCCGCTGCACCGGCTACGAGAACATCGTCAAGGCGGTCCGCGCCGCGCGCGACCGGACGGCCGGGGAGGCGACATGAGCGATCCCGCCGACCTCACGACCCGGCCCAAGGTGATCGGCGCCCGGGTCCCTCGAACCGAGGACCCGCGCCTGCTGACCGGCCATGGCCGCTTCGTCGACGACATCGCGCTGCCCGGCATGCTGCACGTCGCCTTCGTGCGCAGCGACCACGCCCACGCCACGATCGCGGGCATCGACGCCGAAGCCGCGCGGGCCGCGCCGGGCGTCGCCGCGGTGCTGACCGGCGAGGACCTCGCCGACCTCGAGCCGGTCTTCGCCACCTCGACGATGCCCGACTACCACGCCACCGCGATCCGGCCGCTGGCGCGCGGCAAGGTGCGGTATGTGGGCGAGCCGGTGGCCGCGGTGCTGGCCGAAAGCCGCTATTTGGCCGAGGACGCGGCCGAGGCGGTCGAGGTCGACTACGAGCCGCTGCCCAGGGTGGTCGATCCGGAGGCGGCGGCGGAGGACGGCGCGCCGCTGCTCCACGACGAGGCTGGAACCAACGTCCTGGCGCGGCGCGCCTTCGAGCGCGGCGAGGTCGACGCCGCGATGGACGAGGCGGCGGTGCGCGTCAAGCACCGCTTCCGCTTCCGCCGCAAGACGCCGGTCTCGATGGAGGCGCGCGCCTGCCTGGCCGAGCCCGACGTGGGGCGCGGCGCGCTGACGTTGCACGCGACCACCCAGGTGCCCGGCATCGTGCGCGACGCGCTGGGCGAGGTGCTGGGGATCGGCGGCAACAAGCTGCGCGTCGTCGCCCCCGACGTGGGCGGCGGCTTCGGCGGCAAGGCGTCGCTCTATCCCGAGGAGCTGCTGGTCGCCGCGGCGGCACGGCGGCTGGGCCGTCCGGTCAAATGGACCTCCGACCGGATGGAGGATCTGATGTCCACCTCCCAGGGCTTCGACGAGATCGTCGATGCCGAGCTGGCGGTGGCCGAGGACGGCACAATCCTGGCGCTCGCTGCCGACGTCATCGGGGACGTGGGCGCCTACTCGATCTACCCCTGGACCGCGGTGATCGAGCCGATCCAGGTGATCAGCTTCATGCCCGGACCGTACAAGATCGCGAACTACCGCGCCCGCGTGCGCGCGGTCGCCACCTCGAAGGCGCCGACCGGGCCCTATCGCGGCGTCGGCCGCCCGGCCGCGGTGTTCGCGTGCGAGCGGATCATGGACATGGCGGCGCACAAGCTGGGCATGGACCCCCGCGAGTTCCGCGCGCGCAACCTCGTGGGTCCCGGGGAGTTCCCGTACAAGATCGCCTCGGGCATCGTGTGGGATCAGTCGGGCTTCACCGAATGCCTCGACGCCGCGGCCGAGCTCGCCGGCTACGACGATCTGCGCGCCGAGCAGGCCAAGGCGCGCGCGGCGGGCCGCTGGGTCGGCATCGGCATCGCCTCCTACGCCGAGCTCACCGGCATCGGCTCGCGCATCTCGGCCTCGCCGGGCATGCCGATCAACACCGGTACCGAGACCGCGTCGATGCGCATCGACAGCACCGGCACGGTGACGGTGGGGGTGGGCGTGGCCTCGCAGGGCCAGGGGCTCGAGACAACGCTGGCCCAGCTCGTCGCCGAGCATCTGGGCGTGAAGATCGAGGACGTCGAGATCGTCCACGGCGACAGCGCGGCGGTGGCCAACGCCACCGGAACCTACGCCTCGCGCTCGACCGTGCTGGCCGGCGGCGCGATCACCATGGCGTCGGAGGCGCTGCGCGACAAGGTGTTCAAGGCGGCGGCGCACGTCCTGGAATGCGCGCCCGAGGATCTGGTGGCGCACAGCGGCCGGGTCGAGATCGCCGGCACCGACCGGTCGATCACCTTCCGCGATGTCGCCCGCGCCGTCTACTCCGAGATGGGCCGGCTGCCGCACGACATCCGCGAGGAGCTGGAGGCGACCGAGTCCTACGACCCCGTCGTCGGCACCACCAGCTCCGCCTGCCACATCGCCACGGTGGAGATCGACCCCGAGACCTACGAGGTGCGGCTCGGCCGCTACGTGGTCGCCGAGGATTGCGGCCGGGTGATCAACCCAGTGATCGTCGACGGCCAGGTCCATGGCGGCGTGGCGCAGGGTATCGGCGCGGCGCTCTACGAGGAGGTGGTCTACGACGAGGAGGGCCAGATCCTGACCGCCAGCCTGGTCGACTACCTGGTGCCCGCGGCGGGCGAGATCCCGCCCATGGACGTGACCCATGTCGAGGCGGCGCTGCCGCCGACCATCGGCGGCTACCGCGGCATGGGCGAGGGCGGCACCATCGGCGCGCCCGCCGCCGTCGCCAACGCGGTGGCCGACGCGCTGGCGCCGCTGGGCGTCGAGATCGGCGAGCTGCCGATCACGCCGGAACGGCTGTTCCGGCTGATCCAGGGCGCGAACAGCTAGAACCGGGGGAGCTTGAGATGGACTTGAACCTGAAGGGCCGGGTGGCGCTGGTCACCGGCGGCGCGCGCGACGTCGGGCGCGAGATCGCGCTGGGGCTGGCCGCCGAGGGCGCCCGGGTGGCGATCAACTACCGCAGCTCGGCCGACGAGGCCGACGCGGTGGCCGAGGAGATCCGCGCCGCCGGCGGCGAGGCGCGCACCTACGCGGCTGACGTGGCCGACCATCAGGCGGTCAAGGCCATGATCGACGCCGTGGTCGCCGATTTCGGCGGGCTCGACATCCTGGTCAACAACGCCGGCCTGGCGATCCGCAAGCGCTTCGCCGAGACCGGGCCCGAGGAATGGCGCGCCCAGATCGACACCTGCCTCTACGGCGCGATCCATCTGTGCCACGCCGCCGCGCCGCATCTGGAGAAGAGCGGCGCGGGGCGCATCGTCGCCGTGGTCGGCGACAGCTCGCGGGTCGGCGAATCGGGCCTCTCGATCGTCGCCGCGGCGCGCGCGGGAGTGATCGCGCTGATGAAGTCGCTGGCGCGCGAGATGGGCCGCAACGGCGTCACCGCCAACACCATCTCGCTCGGCCTGGTCGAGACCCAGCACGACCGCGCCTGGGTCGAGGAGAACCGCGACAAGCTGGTGAGGCTCTACCCGACCCGCCGGCTGGGCCAACCCGGCGACATCGCGCCCATGGTGACGCTGCTGTGCGCGCCCGGGAGCGGCTGGATTACCGGCCAGACGATCAGCGTCTCGGGCGGATTCTCGATGGTGTAGGAACTCGGCCTCAACCAAGCCGTCATTTCGACCGGAGGCGCGCAGCGCCGGAGCGGAGAAATCTTCGCGAGCCCGGACGAAGATTCCTCCGCTCGCTTCGCTCGGTCGGAATGACGGAACCGAGGCGGGCCACCGGTCGAAATGACGGGATCGGTGCGGGGGCTACCCCCGCAAATAGGGCCCGTAGTTGGGCACGAAGGTCACCTCCTCGGCGCGCACGGGCTCGTTGGTGGCAGGCACCACGGCGATGGCGCGGGTGGGCTCGCCGGTGCGGCGGGAGACGTAGCGCGAGGTGATGCGGACGCCCTCGCGCAGCCAGCGGTCGCCCCAGCTCTTGAGCAGCACCATGGGCCCGTAGATGTCCCAGCCCTTGGCGGTCAGCCGGTAGCGCGGGCTGGGCTCGCCGAGCTTGTCGAGGAATCCCGCCGCGACCAGCTTCTCGAGCCGGTCGGCGAGGATGTTCGAGGCGATATTGAGGTTGCGCGAGAACTCCTCGAACCGCTTGTTGCCGTGGAAGAACTCCTGGAAGATCAGGAAGGTCCAGCGGTCGCCGACCAGCGCCAGCGTGCGCTCCATCGAGCATGGGCGCCAGCCGCGCATCCGGCCTTCGCGGTCGATGCGGTGGCTGCGCGGGCCGGGCTCCTCGCGCGGGCGCCAGTAGCCGTCCTCGACCAGGAAGCGCACGGTGCGCGGGTCGATGGGCGAGCGGTCGTGCTCCCACACCAGCTTGGGCGAGAACCAGGTGCGGCTGGGCTCGTGGAACAGGGCGAGCGGCGGCACCCCCTCCCACAGCCACGTGTCGCCGTACCACATCAGGCCGAGCAGCGGCGCGAACAGGTCGCGGCCGCTGGGGGAGAGCACGTAGCGCTTCCACGAGCCGCCGCCGCCCAGCGCGCGCTGCTCCATCACCCCGGCCTCGACCAGCCGCGCGAGCGACTTGGCGAGCGTGGCGCGCGGCAGGCCCAGCGACGACGCGAACTCGTTGAACCGCTCGGCGCCGAAGAACGCCTCGCGGATGATCAGGAAGCGCCACGGGTCGACCAGGATCTGAAGCGCGTCCGAGATGGTCGAATCGCGCTCGTGCCCCTCGGGCGCCGTCTTGTCAGGGCGCACCAGGGGACCGGCGCCGGCAACCGCTGCTTGCTCCGACATGCGTCTCGCGTCCGTTGCGTGCCTCGCCGAGCGCGCGGCCAGGGCCGCGGCGCAGGAGGAAAAGCTAGCATGCGCCCCGCTATCAGGCCATGCCGCGCTCCGCCATCTCGGTCTCGCGCATGCGGAAGCGCTGGACCTTGCCGCTGGCGGTGGCGGGGAAGTCGTCGACGACGCGGACATAGCGCGGGATCTTGTAGGTGGCGATCAGGCCCTTACAGCGCGCGCGCAGCTCCTCGCCGTCGAGCTGCGTGCCCGGGGTCGTGCGGATCCAGGCGCAGACCTCCTCGCCGTACTTGTCGTCGGGCACGCCGAACACGTACGCCTCGCTCACCCCGTCGAGGGTCATCAGGAACTCCTCGATCTCGCGCGGGTAGATGTTCTCGCCGCCGCGGATGACGGTGTCCTTGAGCCGGCCGACGATCTGGACGTAGCCGTCCTCGCGCATGACGGCGAGGTCGCCCGAATGCATGTAGCCGTCGCCGTCGATGGCCGCCGCGGTCTCCTCGGGGCGCTGCCAATAGCCCTTCATCACCGAGTAGCCGCGCACGCACAGCTCGCCGACCTGGCCGCGCGGCACGGTCGTGCCGGTCGCCGGGTCGACGATCTTGCTCTCCAGGTGCGGCTGGATCGCGCCGACGGTGGAACAGCGCACCTCCTCGGGGTCGTCGGGCAGCGACTGGTACGAGATCGGCGAGGTCTCGGTCATGCCGTAGACCACGGTGATCTGGCGCATGTTCATGCGCTCGACGATGCCCTTCATGGTGGTCTCTGGGCAGGGCGCCGCGCCGATGCAGCCGGTGCGCAGCGAGCTTAAATCGAGCCTGCCCAGCGCGTCGTGGCCGAGCATGGCGATGAACATCATCGGCACGCCGTAGAGCGAGGTGCAGCGCCGCTCGGCCACCGCGCGCAGCGTGGCCTCGGGCTCGAAACCCTCGCCGGGCAGCACCAGCTCCGAGCCGTGGGTCAGCGCGGCGAGCGCGCCCAGCACGTTGCCGAAGCAGTGGAAGAACGGCACCGGCAGGCAGATGCTGTCCTCCGGCCCCAGCCTCTGGCGGATGCCGACGAAGTAGCCGTTGTTGAGGATGTTGGCGTGGGTCAGGAGCGCGCCCTTGGGCCGGCCGGTGGTGCCCGAGGTGTATTGCAGGTTGCACGGCTCGGCCGGGTCGGCGGCGGCCTCGACGCGCTCGAGCTCGGCATCGGGAACGCGGTCGCCCGCCGACAGGAAGCCTTCCCAATCGGTCATGCCCTCGGGCGCGTCCTCGCCGAACAAAACCACCGTGTGCAGGCCGGGCAGGCCCTTGCGCGCCTCGGCGATGGCGTCGACATAGGACCAGTCGCGGAAGCCGGGCGCGGCGAACAGCAGCGTGGCGCCGGCGTCGTCGAGGATGTAGCGCGCCTCGTCGCTGCGGAAGGCCGGGTTGATCGGCACTAGCACCGCGCCCATGCGCACCGCGCCGTGGTGAGCCACCAGCCACTCCCAGCGATTGGCGCTCCAGATCGCCACGCGTTCGCCCGGCTTGACCCCGGCGGCCAGCAGCCCCTTGGCGACACGGTCCACCGCGCGATCCAATGCTGCATAGTCGAACTCCGCGCCCTGGAACAGGCTGGTGAGCGCCGGCCGGCCGCCGCGATCGCGCGCGGCGCGGCGCAGAGCGTGGCCGATGGTCTGGTGCAAAAGCGGGGTGTCGGTCGTCCCCACGACATACGACATGGCCGTCAATGCTGTCCTCCCCGGCATTAGGCTGGTCGGCGGGGCAGGCCGCACGCCGCGTCCACCCGACTTTCCGCCTTCCCGAGCATCGCGCAAATAGTTCACAGTCGCAATGGATTCACGCGTAAAATGGGCGGTCGAGATGCAATCGGTGGGCCACCCTGTGAGCAATTTGTCGGAAATAGTGCCGCCATCAATGCGCTTAGCTGCTTCATTCGGGGCTTGAACTTGCGATTGTGAACCAATAGCGCTTGCACATGTGAACTATTTATGGAATCGTTCTTCATCCGGCATTGATGCGATGCGTGAAGCGACCGCAAATGTGGCGAGCCGGGAGAGCGACCATGACAACCGGTGCCGAGCGAATGGCGGCGACCACTCTGGACGACTGGCTGAGCGCGAGGCCTGCGGTTGGCGGCGACTACGCGGCCGACGTCCGATCCTTCTCGCCCTTCTTGCGCCAAGGGAGCGAACTGCTGGGGGCGCTGCCGCCCAAGCCGCACCGCGGTAGGGCCGAGCGTGAAGCCGCCGAGCGCATTCTGGACGTGGGGCGTGCCGCGCGGCACGATTTCCTCGCGGCGCACCGGGCCACCCTCTACCGTGCCTTGACGGACGACCTGCGCCGATACGTCCGGATCGAGGAACTGGCCTATTCGGCCGCCGAACGGGTGCCCGGCCTGGTACCGGACGGCGCCACGCTCGAGGCTGAGATGGCGCTGCCGCAAAAGGACAAGGAAGGCCACGAGGTCGACCAGGGCATTCTGTTCGGTCACTTCCTGGCCGAGCCTGAGTGCGGTCGGCATCTGTGTCGCGCCATGCTCCGTCCGCGTTCCGAGGCGCTCGAGTTGCAGGGCCGGCTGGCGCGCGACGGGCGGGTCGACCTCGGTGCCGCCTCGGTCGAGCGCCATGGGGCGGCCTCGGTCGTGACCATGAACAACCCGCGCTTCCTAAACGCCGAGGACGCATCGACGCTGAACGCGGTGGAGACCGCCGTCGACCTGGCGCTGCTCGACCCCGAAACGAGCGCCTGCGTGCTGCGCGGCGCCCGGATCGAGGGCGGCAAGTACGACGGGCGGCGCGTGTTCTGCGCCGGCATCAACCTCACCCGGCTCTATTGGGGCGAAATCCCGTATCTGTGGTACCTGGTTCGCGAGCTCGGCTTCGTGGCCAAGATGTACCGCGGGCTGGCGGGCGACGGCATGCCGGACGAGGAACTGGCCGACGATATCGAGAAGCCCTGGATTGCCGTGGTCGAACAATTTGCCATCGGCGGGGGCTGCCAGTACCTGCTGGTGATGGATTACGTGCTCGCGTCCGACGACGCCTACATGACGTTGCCCGCGCGCAAGGAAGGCATCATCCCCGGCGCGGCCAATTTGCGCCTGCCGCGCTTCGTCGCCGATCGGATCGCGCGTCAAGCGGTGATGTACGACCGCCGCATCGACTGCGACAGCCCAGAGGGACGCTTGATCTGCGACGAATTGGTGTCGGCCGATCGTATCGACACGGCGCTCGACGAGGTGGTGGCGCGGTTGACTTCCTCGGGCGTGGTCTCGGTTGCGAGCAATCGGCGTGCCTTCCGTATCAATCAGGAACCGATCGACGACTTTCGGCGCTACATGGCGCTCTACGCTCGGGAGCAGGCCCTGTGCCATGTCTCGCCAGCGCTGATCGCCAATCTCGAGCGGTTCTGGTTGGCCGACAGACGCGCGGCGTGACGCGGTGTCGCGCGAGCGCGCGTCACATCCAACCGCATCAGCTGGTCGAGCTGCGGCGGCGAGGCCTCTGGCGGCGGGGGCGCGACCGTGTCGATCGTGTTCCCCCGCGGAACGCCCCGTCAGCGAGGCCGCCCCGGACGTGCGCAGCCGAGCCTCGTTGACCTGAGGCCCGGTTCAGCGCGATTCTGCTCGTCCGGCAAATGCGCTAGCCTGCCGTGGATGCCGGAAATGACTCCGGTCGCGCCACCGCGCCGGGCGCAGGGAGGGGCGCATGCATGACTACGTCATCGTGGGTGGCGGCTCGGCCGGTTGCGTGCTCGCGGCACGGCTGAGCGAGGATCCGAAGGTCCGGGTCTGCCTGCTCGAGGCGGGTGGCCGCGGCGATGGTCTGCTGGTCCGGGTGCCGGCGGGCGTGGCCGCGATGATCGGCACGCCGATCAACAACTGGGCCTTCGAGACCGTGCCTCAGAAGCACCTGAACGGCCGCAAGGGCTACCAGCCGCGCGGCAAGGCACTGGGCGGCTCGAGCGCGATCAACGCCATGATCTACCTGCGCGGCCACCCCAGCGACTATGACGGCTGGGCGGCGCAGGGCGCCGCCGGCTGGGGCTGGCGGGACGTGCTGCCCTACTTCAAGAAGTCCGAGGCCAACGAGCGCCTCGACGGCCCGCTGCACGGCCGCGACGGTCCGCTCAACGTCGCCGACGGCCGCTCGATCAACCCCGTGGCCAAGTTGTTCGTCGAGGCGGCGCGCCAGCTCCAGCTCGCGGTGAACGAAGACTTCAACGGCGAGGAGCAGGAGGGTTTCGGCTACTATCAGCTCACCCAGAAAGACGGCCAGCGCTGGTCGGCGGCCCACGCCTACCTGTTCCCGGCGATGCGCCGGCCGAACCTGGACGTGATCACCGGCGCGGCGGCCGAGCGCGTCCTGTTCGAAGGGCGCAGGGCGGTGGGCGTGGCGTACCGCAAGGGCGGGCGCAAGGAGGCGCGGGCGGCGCGCGAGGTGATCCTCGCCGGCGGCGCTTTCGGCTCGCCGCATCTGCTCATGCTCTCGGGCGTCGGGCCGGGCGCGCACCTCAAGGAGCACGGTGTCGAGGTGGTGCACGACCTGCCCGGGGTGGGCGGCAACCTGCAAGACCATGTGGACTATGTCCACGCCTACCGCTCGCCCTCGCGCGACGCCTTTGGCTTTTCGGCGGCGGGTACGATGCGGCTGCTGCGCGCCATGGGTCTGTATCGGCGCGAGCGGCGCGGGTTGATGACCACGAACTACGCCGAGACGGGCGGGTTCTGGAAGTCCGACCCCGCGCTCCCGGCGCCCGACTTCCAGTTCCACTTCGTCATCGGCCTGGTCGACGACCACAACCGCAAGCTCCATCTGGGCCACGGCTACAGCTGCCACGTCTGCCTGCTGCGCCCGAAGAGCCGGGGCACGGTGCGGCTGCGCTCCGCCGACCCGCGCAAGGGGCCGCTGATCGACCCCAACTTCCTGGCCGAGCGCGCCGACGTCGACGCGCTGATCGGGGGCTACCGGATGCAGCAGCGGCTGATGGACAGCCCGGCCTTCGACGCGGTGCGCGGCGAGCAGCTCTACCCCGCCGACGCCGAGGACGACGCGGCGGTCGAGGCGCGCCTGCGCGAGCGCTGCGACACCATCTACCATCCGGTCGGCACCTGCCGCATGGGCTCGGACGAGGGCGCGGCGGTCGACCCGCAGCTGCGCGTGCGCGGCGTCGAGGGGCTGCGGGTGGTCGACGGTTCGGTGATGCCGACGCTGATCGGCGGCAACACCAACGCGCCCATCGTGATGATCGCCGAGAAGGGCGCCGAGCTGATCCGCGGCGCCGCCTGAAACGCCCGCTTGGTGTCCAGGAATTGCCCCTTCAGACCTCGCGCGACGGCCGCTGCGCGTCGCGTGTCATGGCTGGACCTCGGCGGCCGTCGTGCCAATCTATGGCGGAAACCCGAACCCAGGGAGTGCCATGCTGCGGCGGCTCCGATCATTGGCCGTGCTTGCCGCCGGCCTGCTGGCTTTCGCGAACGCCGTATCCGCTGCCGCTGCGGAGAACGGCCTGGCGCTGCCGTGGCCGCCCGCGTCGGGTGACGCGCCGGCCGGACAGCCGGTCACCTTCCTCAGTCACAGCCCCTTTACCCTTTCGGACGCGGGTGAAGGGCCCGAGGACAACCCTCCCACGACCGCTCAGGGCACGCTGTTCGTGCCACCCGGCGCCGGACCGGACGACAAGGCGCCGGCGGTGATCCTGCTGCATGGCGCCTCGGGCGTCCACGACGCGCGCGAGATGACCTATGCCCGGCAGTTCGCCGCGCACGGTGTCGCGGCGCTGGTGATCGACGTGTTCGGTGCGCGCCGCGACATGGCGAACGGCTTCGTCGACCGGCTGGTGAACATCACCGAGGCCATGTTCCTGGCCGACGCCTATGCCGGCCTGCGCTTTCTCGACCGGCTGCCGGCGGTCGATGGCGACCGGGTGGCGCTGATCGGATTTTCCTACGGCGGCATGGCCGCGACCTATGCCGCCTACGAGCAGACGGCCGAGGCCTTCGCGCGCCACGACGAACGCTTTGCCGCCCACGTGGCGTTCTATGCGCCGTGCATCGTCGAGTTCGAGGATAACCGGGCGACCGGGGCTCCGCTGCTGATGCTCTATGGCGGCCGCGACGCCATCGTAGATCCGGCGCGTTGCAGCGAGGTGGCCGAGGAGCTGAAGGCCGGCGGCGGCCGGGTGCGCATGATCGAGTACCCCGAAGCCGTGCACCAATGGGACGGCCGCTTCGGCGGTGAGTTCGAGATCGGCCGCAACCTGGCCGACTGCGACTTTGTGGTCGCCGAGGACGGCACCGTGCGCGGCGCGGGCCTGCCGGTGCCGATGACCGAACCGTTCCTGCGCAAGGTCATGCTTGGCCTGTGCGCGGCGGACGAAGGCTACCTGATCGGCCGCAGCGACGCGGTGCGGGCGAAGTCGAACGCGGACCTGGCGGCGTTCCTGGGCAAGACGCTGGGGGTGGGCCGCTAGGGCATTCTTGTCTCTGACGGAATCGGCACCGGCCCGCGCCCCCACCCGGCCGCCCATGCAGCATACTGTCGTTGGGCG
>CAZMTC010000009.1:0-35734 GCA_964569105.1 uncultured Alphaproteobacteria bacterium
GGGGTCGAGAGCATGTCGCGCGCGCCTTTCGTGATGGGCAAGCATTCGAAGCCCTTCGAGCGCACGACCGAGATCTACGACACCACCATCGGCTGGCGCTTCGTCAACCCGCTGATGAAGCAGCAGTACGGCATCGATTCGATGCCCGAGACCGGCGAGAACGTGGCCGAGGAATTCCAGGTCACGCGCGAGGACCAGGACGAATTCGCCCTGCGCTCGCAACAGCGGGCGGTCGCGGGGCAGGAGAGCGGCCGTCTCAGCGAGGAGATCGTCGCCGTCACCATACCCCAGCGCAAGGGCGACCCGGTGGTGGTGGACAAGGACGAGCATCCGCGCGCCGACACCAGCATCGAGAAGCTGGCCAAGCTCCCCACGCCGTTCCGCGAGGGCGGCACGGTGACCGCCGGCAACGCCTCGGGCGTCAATGACGGCGCCGCGGCGATGATCGTCGCCTCGGAGGACGCGGTGAAGAAGTACGGCCTCACGCCGGTCGCGCGCATCCTGGGCATGGCTTCGGCCGGCGTGCCGCCGCGCATCATGGGCATCGGCCCGGCGCACTCGACGCCGAAGCTGCTCGACCGGCTGGGCCTCGGGATCGATCGGATGGACGTGATCGAGCTCAACGAGGCCTTCGCCTCGCAGTCGCTCGCGGTGCTGCGCATGCTCGGCCTCGCCGACGACGCCGAGCACGTCAACCCGAACGGCGGCGCCATCGCCATCGGTCACCCGCTGGGCGCCTCGGGCGCGCGCATCGTCGGCACCGCCGCGCGCGAGCTCGCCCGGCGCAAGGGCCGGTACGCGCTTGCCACCATGTGCATCGGCGTCGGCCAGGGCATCTCGCTGGCGATGGAGCGGGTGTGAGCGGGCGCCCACGCGACCTCGCTCCCGATCTCGTCCGCCAGCGCCTGCTGATCGAGGGCTACTGGGCCCGGCCCGACGTCGACGCCGACACCGTGCGCGAGTACCTGCTCGCCCTGGCCGCGCATCTGGACCTGCGCACCTATGGCGAGCCCGTGGTGTACTCGCCGGGCGAGGGCGCGGGGCGGCCCGAGAACATGGGCTACGATGCCTTCGTGCCGCTGATCGACAGCGGCATCTCGGGCTACTTCTGGGTCGGGCCGACGTTCCTGTCCGTGGTGCTCTACACCTGCAAGGCCTTCGATGCCGAGGCGGCAGTGGCGTTTACGCGGGAGTACTTCGTTATCGACGGCGACGTCGTGACGCACGCGTTCTGAGGTGGTGCGCCCGCAGGCCGCGTATCGAAGGACGCGCCCAACCCCGCGACCCGCTCCTACCTCCGCCCCCGCATCAGCCGCGCCTCCTCGACCATCGCCAGGCGAAGGTGGCGAGCGGCGGCAACTCGGCGGTCATGCGGATGTCTCCCGTGTCGCCCGGGCGGCATCCCATGGCCGCGACGGGAGGGCGGCAATCCGCCTCGCCCCCGACCCTGTCGCACATGCCGGCGCGTCGCTAATATGCGGCCAAACGAAGACGAGATGCGGGAGGAATTCATGGCCCAGGCGCCCAAGAAGGAAGAGCTCGAGCCGATCGAAACCGCGAGCCGCGACGAGATCGAGGCGCTACAGCTCGAGCGGCTCAAATGGACCGTCAGGCACGCCTACGACAACGTCGCGTACTACCGGAACAAGTACGACGCGGCCGGCGTGCATCCCGACGACCTGAACGATCTCTCGGACCTTGCAAAGTTCCCGTTCATGACCAAGGACGATCTGCGCCGGAACTACCCGTTCGGGATGTTCGCGGTGCCGCGCGAGCAGGTGGTCCGGGTCCACGCCTCGTCGGGCACCACCGGCAAGCCCACGGTCGTCGGCTACACGCGCAAGGACATCGACACCTGGTCCGATCTGATGGCGCGCTCGATCCGCGCCGCGGGCGGGCGGCCGGGCATGCTGCTCCACGTCTCCTATGGCTACGGTCTGTTCACCGGCGGCCTGGGCGCGCATTACGGGGCCGAGCGGCTGGGCTGCACCACCGTGCCCATGTCGGGCGGCATGACCGAACGGCAGGTCCAGCTGATCCAGGACTTCGAGCCCGAGATCATCATGGTCACCCCCAGCTACATGCTGGCCATCGCCGACGAGTTCGACCGCCAAGGTCTCGATGCGCGCGAATGCTCGCTCAAGATCGGCATCCACGGCGCCGAGCCCTGGACCGACGCCATGCGCAAGGAGATCGAGGAGCGTCTGGGCATGGACGCGGTCGACATCTACGGGCTGAGCGAGATCATGGGCCCGGGCGTCGCCAACGAGTGCATCGAGACCAAGGACGGCCCGACCATCTGGGAGGACCATTTCCTGCCCGAGGTGGTCGACACCGAGACCGGCGAGCCGGTGCCCGACGGCGAGTTCGGCGAGATGGTGTTCACGACGCTCACCAAGGAGGCGCTGCCGATGATCCGCTACCGCACGCGCGATCTGACCCGCCTCCTGCCGCCGACCGCGCGCAGCTTCCGCCGCTTCGAGCGCGTCACCGGCCGCTCCGACGACATGCTGATCATCCGCGGCGTCAACTTGTTCCCGACCCAGATCGAGGAGCTGATCCTCAAGCACCCCGAGCTGTCGCCGCACTACATGCTCGAGGTCCGGCGCGAGACCCATCTCGACGACCTCACCGTGCTGGTCGAGGCGCGGCCCGAACTGGCCAAGCGCGGCGAGCACTCCATGGCCGACGCCGGCAAGGCGCTGGGCCACGACATCAAGTCGCTGATCGGCGTCTCCTCGCGGGTCAAGGTGCTGCCCGAGGGCGGGGTCGAGCGCTCGATGGGCAAGGCCAAGCGCATCAACGATCTGCGGGGCAAGTGAGGCCCGCGCGATGGACCGTGCCTTCCTGATCCTGGGAGCGGCATTCGGCGCCACGGCGGTCGCCATGGGCGCCGCCGGCGCGCACGCGCTGAAGGCCCGGCTGGACGCCCAGGCGCTGGAGTGGGTCGACACCGCCGTGCGCTACCAGATGTGGCACGCGCTCGCGCTGGTCGGGGCCGCGGCGCTCGCGGCCCGCGCGCCCGCCCTGCCGTTCGCCGTCGCCGGCTGGGCCTGGGTCGCGGGCATCGTGCTGTTCTCGGGCGCGCTCTACGCCCTGGCCTTCACCGGCGTCCGCGGCTTCGCCCATGTAGCGCCGTTCGGCGGCCTGGCGCTGATCGCGGGGTGGGTGGCGCTGGCGTGGTATGGGGTGGCCAGCTTGCGGTGAAGTGAGCGATTGAGAGGGCGGTGCGTCCTTCGATACGCGGCCTGCGGCCGCTACTCAGGATGAGGAGAGTTGGTCGGGAATCGCGGTGCTCTGCTGTGGCCGACTCTCCACTATATCCTCATCCTGAGTAGGCCCCGAAGGGGCCGTATCGAAGGACCCACCACCACGTCCTACTCGCCCCTCACTCCTTCGCCAGCTTGATCAGCTTCTCCTCGGGATCGGCCAGCCGCGCGGGATCGACCGTCTTGCCCGACTGCATCAGCCGCTGCGCCGCGCGCATGTCGCGCCCGGCGTTGATGGTGTTCACGGCGACGATCCGTCCGCCCTTCATGTAGAACAGCGCGAAGCTGCCGCTCTCGGGATCGCCGCGGGTCACGACCTCGTCGTAGTCGTCCGGCTGGCCCGCCATCTGCAAATTCACGTCGTACTGGTCGGTCCAGACCCACAGGCTGTCCTCGTAGGGCGTCGGCTCGTCGGCGATCATGTTGCGTGCGACGTGCATCGCCTGGTCCTGGGCGTTCTGGTAGCTCTCCAGGCGGACCCGGTTGCCCAGGAAGGCGTTGGGCTGGTTGGCGACGTCGCCGGCGGCCCAGATGTGCGGGTCCGATGTCCGGCCGTACTCGTCGACCACGATGCCGTTATCGCATTCGAGCCCGGCCGCTTCCGCGAGCTCGACCGCCGGCACGATGCCGATGCCGACGACGACGAGCTCGGCCGGGACCGTCTCGCCGCCCTCGAGCTCGACCCCCTCGACCTCGACCCCCTCGACCTTGCCCTCGCCCAGGATGCGCGCGACCTTGGTGGACAGGCGCACGTCGACGCCGTGGCCGCGGTGCACCTTCACGAAATACTCGCCGACCTCGGGCGCGACCGCGCGGCCCATCAGCCGGTCGGTGGCCTCGATCACCGTCACCTCGCAGCCGCGCGTGCGCGCGCTCGCCGCGGACTCGAGGCCGATGAAGCCGCCGCCGATCACGGCTACCTTCGTCCCCGGCTTCAGCCGCTTGCGGATCGCCTGGGTGTCGTCGAAATCGCGCACGTAGTACACGCCGTCCAGGTCAGCACCGGGCGCTGGCAGCCTGCGCACCTCGCCGCCCGTGGTCAGCAGCAGCTTGTCGTAGGACAGGGCCTCCCCGTCCGACAGCGTGACCGTCTTCGCTTCCCGGTCGATCGCCTCGGCGCGCACGCCGGTGCGCAGCTCGATGGCGTTGTCGTCGTAGAACTCGTCCTTGTGCAGCCGTGCCTTGTCGAGCGGGTCGTCGCTGGTCAACAGCTCCTTCGACAAGGGCGGCCGCTCGTAGGGCGGATAGCGTTCGGCCCCGATCAGCACCACCCGGCCCTCGAACCCGGCCGCGCGCAGCGCCTGGGCGGCGCGCCCGCCGGCATGGCCGGCGCCGACGATGACGATGGTCTCGCTCATCCGCTCTCCCTCTCCTCGCTCCCGGGCGCCTTCCATAGCACCGCCGCCGGCCGCCCGGCCAGCCCGCCGGCGCGGCAGGCGGGGTGCTCATGCCGCTCACAAAGCGCGCTTCATTCGGGCAACAGCGCGAAGGTGGTGGCGATCTGCGCCACCGGCTCATCCTTGCCCTCGGCGTAGAGCTTGATGTCACCGAACGCCATCGTGCGGCCGATGCGCACCGGCACGCCGCGCGCGATGACGGCGGCGTTGGAGACCGGCTTGAGCAGGTTGATGGTCTGGCTGACCGTGGTCATCGGTCGGTAGCGGCCCTGGGCGCCGGCGACCACGAACACCATGGTGGTATCGGCCAGCGACATCAGCGCCTGCCCGCACACCGTGCCGCCCTCGCGCGCCAGGTGATCGCCGCGCGCCATGCGCAACACCGCGCCGTCGGGGCCGATCGCTTCCACGGTCAGCCCCAGGTCACGGACCCAGGGCGCGAACTTCTCCTCCAGGATCTTCTGGCCGTCGGCCGGCGTCAGCATGCTCGCTCCCCCATGTCGTCGTTTCGGCCGCATTGAGCCCACGGGCCGGACCGCGGTCAACGCCCCGTCCTTCGCGAAAGGTGGAGCGCGGCGGGACCTGCCCCTATGATCGCCACGCCAAAACGACAATCGGGGAGGACGACACCATGACCGAACTCAGCCTCGACCAGGCCAACACCATCATCCAGGCGGCGCTGGCCCACGGCGCCGAAACCCAGTGCAAGCCGCTCACCGTCGCGGTGCTCGACGCCGGCGGCCAGCTCAAGGCGTTCCAGCGCCAGGACGGCAGCTCGCTCATGCGGCCGGAGATCGCCTTCGGCAAGGCGTGGGGGGCGCTCGGCATGGGCATGGCCTCGCGCGCCCTGGCCCAGGTCGCTGCCGAGCGCCCGGCCTTCATGCAGTCGCTCACCGCCGCCTCGGGCGGCCGGCTGATCCCGGTCCCGGGCGGCGTGTTGGTGCGCGACGACAGCGGCGCGGTGATCGGTGCGGTCGGCGTCACCGGCGACACCTCCGACAAGGACGAGGCCTGCGCCGTGGCCGGCATCGAGGCCGCCGGATTGACCGCGGACGCGGGCGGCTGAGCCGGCTCGCGGTGACCGGCCGGAACCCTTTGGCCGGCGTCGCCCTTGCGTTCGCGGCGGCGACCAGCTTCGCGGTCAACTCGGCCTCCGCGGGCGTCGCCTACGAGGCCGGGTCGAACGCGGTGACCGTGCTGGCCTTCCGCGTCACCTTCGGTGTGGTCGCGCTCTACGCCTTCCTGCGCATCCTGGGCGTCGATACGCGCCTGCCGCGCCGCGAGCGGTGGCGCGCTTGCGGGTTGGGCGTGCTGCTCGCGCTCTACTCCTACGGGCTGTTCGGCTCGTTCGAGCACATCCCCGTCGCGCTGGGCGTGGTCACCTTCTACACCTTTCCGCTGATCACCACCGTCTTGATCTGGCTGCTCGGGTGGGAGCGGTTCGCCTGGACCGCGGCGGGCGCGCTGGTCCTGGCCTTTGCCGGCGTGGCGCTGGCGCTCGACGTCACCGGGGCGGGCATCGACGCGGTCGGCGTGGCCCACGGGTTGTTTGCCGCCGTCACCTTCACCGCGCTGTTGCTGCTCAGCCGCCGCTCCGGCCCGCCGCGCGACTCGCGTCCCGTGACGTTGCACATGCTGGCGTCGGCCGCGGCGATATACGCCGTCGTCCTCCTGGCGACGGATGAGTTCGCCCTGCCGGCGGGCGGCGAGGGCTGGGCCGGGTTCCTCGCGGTCCCGGTGTTCTACACCTTCTCGATCGTGTCGATCTTCGTCGCCGCCGACTGGATCGGCGCCCTGCGCCTGTCGCTGACCATGAATTGGGAGCCGGTGGCGTCGGTCGTGCTCGGCGCGCTGCTGCTCGGTCAGTTTCTCGATGCCGGCCAACTCGCAGGCATCGCACTGGTGATCGCCGGCATCGTCCTGGTCCAGCTCCGCCGCCCCACGGCGCCACCCGCCCACGACGACAGCGCCCCGTGACGCGGTCTCGCCCGATGGGCTATGGATTGGCGGAGATCGAAAGGCGTCCCATGACCGATACCACCGAGACTGACCTGCCCTCCGCCCGCCGCAACCTGGCCTGCGCGCTGCGCTGGGCGGCGCGGCTCGGGCTGCACGAGGGCGTGTGCAACCATTTCTCGCTGGTCGAGCCGGGTCGCGACGACCGTTTCCTGATCAACGCCTACGGCATGCACTGGACCGAGACCACGGCGAGCTCGCTCCTGCTGCTCGACGCCGACGGTGCGCTGGTCGAGGGCGACGCGCTGCCCGAGCCCACCGCTTTCTACATCCACTGGCGCATCCACCGCGCCGCGCCGCACGCGCGCTGCGTCATGCACACCCACATGCCCTACGCCACTGCGCTGGCCATGGTCGAGGGCGGCCGGCTCGAGCCCGCCGGGCAGACCGCGCTGATGTTCCACGACCAGATCGCCTACGACGACGACTACCAGGGACTGGCGCTCGACGAGGCCGAGGGCGACCGCATGGCGGCCAAGCTGGGCAACCGCTCGGTCATGTTCCTCGCCAATCACGGAGTGATCGTCACCGGTGCCACGGTGGCCGAGGCCTTCAACCGGCTCTACTACCTGGAGCGGGCCTGCATGCACCAGATCCTGGCCATGTCCACCGGCCGTCCGCTCAAGCTGGTGCCGGAGGATGTCGCTCGCCGCACCGCCCAGCAGATGGCCGAGGACTGCGCCCAGGCCGAGCGCCATTTCGCCGCCCTGCGTCGCATCCTCGACGCCGAGGAGCCCGGCTACACGGCGTAGAGCAGCGCATTGGGTTCAGGTTGAGTTGCAGCCTTTTCGAACCCTCTCCCCCTTCGGGAGGAGGGAATGAATTGGCCGTCCCGTCCGCGGCTCAAACTGAAAGCAACAACGCGCTTGGCCGCGCCTGTTGCATGGCTGCCCTACCCTTTGGGACTGCGCCGAGCCGGCTTGGCTCATCCGAATGGATGATGCAGCACCCCGCACCCATACCTATGAGTGTGTGAGTTGCTGTACTAGGCTACGCGTTGGTGTTGTTCAGCGCGCCGCCGTCGCTCATGCATGGCGGACGACGATGAGAGACAGGCCCGGGGGGGAGCTCGAAGGTCTTATCGACCGGCTCTACGCGGCCGTTGAGGATCCGCGACAGTGGGGGCCCTATGTCGAGGCGTTGGCGGCGGCCACCGAGGCCAGGATCGCCGCGATCGTCACCCGGAATCGGTCGACCCACCGTGCGCAACTCGTGGCCGCCTACGGGGTCGATCAAGCAACAATCGACGAGTGCCTGGCGGAGCGGGACACGCCATTGTGCTTGCTGGGCCGCCGCAGCCTGGAGACGGGCGCGGTCGTCCAGGACAACATCGCCGGCGCGCACGGCCGGCTGAACGACAGGCTGCGCCGCTACCGCCCCTCGCACGCGGTCGTCGTGACACGCCTGTTCGACGGCAATGTCGAAGGCCATATCTGCCTGCTTCGGACCGAGGGCGACCCGCCGTTTCCGGTGGCAGCGGAACGGTTGCTGAACGATCTGCTGCCCCACCACTACCGTGCACGCAAGCTGGCCAGGATGATCCGGACCGGCGAGGACGCGATCAGCGCGGCGCGGGCCGTGCTGGACGGGCTCGGCGCGGGCGTCGTCATCTTCGACGAGGTGGGTCAGCCCCTCCTGGCCAACGCCGCCGCGCGCGTGCTCTTCGATCAGCGCGACGGGCTGACCTTCAACGAAGCGGGGCTCCAGGCTCTCTCGTCGGCCGACACTCAGATCCTGCGTGGGGCCATCGCGGAGGCCGCGGCCGGGGGAGGCCCGCTGGCGCTGCCGATCCCGCGAAGGTCGATGGGCCGGCACTATGCGGTCCTGGTGATCCCGCTGCCCGGCGCCGGTGGCGGGCGGTTTGGCGTCAGGCCGGCGGCCGCGACGATAATCGCCGACCCCGAGGGCGGTAAATTCCTCTCCCAAGATATGCTCGAAGCGCTTTACGGGCTGACGCCGGCCGAGGCACGGCTGGTGAACGGCCTGGCCGAGGGCAAGCGCCTGGACGAGATCGCGGAGAAGACCGGGGTGTCCAAGAACACGCTACGCACTCAGCTCAACCGCGCCTTCGAGAAGACCGGCACCAATCGGCAGGCCGAGTTGATTCGCCTGGTGCTTTCCGGCGCCGCGCTGCTCAGGCACGACAAGCCATAGCAGTCTCGACTCCGAGAAGCGGCGCACCGCGGCCGGTGTGTCGAGACCCGACACACATGGCGGCCGCCTTGACCCCGGTGCCGCCGGTCACGTTCTATCGGCCGGTGGTCGATCGGGCAGTGGGAGAAGGCCGGAATGCGGTTCGCAGGCAAGGTAGGGCTGGTCACGGCGGCGGGGTCGGGCATGGGCCGCGCGGGCGCGTTGCGCCTGGCGTCGGAGGGTGCGGCGGTCGGGATCGCCGATCGGGACGGTGAGGCCGCGGCCGCCGTCGTCGCGGAGATCGAAGGTCAAGGGGGCCGGGCAGTCGCGCTCGAGGCCGATCTGCGGGATACCGAGGCCGCACGCCGCATCGTCGCCGACACGGTCGCCGCATTCGGCCGGCTCGACTTCGTGTGGAACCATCTCGGCCATCCCGGTCCCGGCCGGGTCGAAGGGCTCGACCAGGACGATTTCGACCTCGCAGTCGATCTCAACCTTCGCTCCGTGATCGTCACCACCGAGGCGGCGATTCCCGAGCTGCGCCGGCAGGGCGGTGGCGCCATCCTCTACACCGGCTCGACCGCCTCGGTGGTCGGCTCGCGCTACTCTCCGGTCTACTCGGCGATGAAGCACGGGGTCGTGGGTTTCGCAAAGGCGCTCGCACTGCGCCTCGCCGAGGAGAACATCCGGGTCAACGTGGTCTGCCCCGGGCCGATCGAGACGCCGATGTTCCATGTCTTCGGCAGCCGACCCGATCAGGAGCCCAAGGACTACGACGCGGTGCTCGCCAATGCCATCTCCGTGGTGCCGATGAAGCGTATCGGCCGGCCCGAGGAGGTTGCGGCCGCCGCCGCGTTCCTGCTCTCCGACGACGCGTCGTTCGTCACCGGCGCCGCGTTGCCCGTCGATGGCGGTGTGGTGGCGCGGTAGGGGAGAAGCGTCAGAACCCGTCGGTCTCGATCGCGCCCACCGCCGAGAGGTACCCGGGAAAGCTGCTGAATCCGGCTGCATCGGCCTCGCCGGAGGCGTCGCCGTCCTTGAGGTAGGTGACATGCTCCGTCCCCAGACGCGCGGCCATCTTGTCCTGCCAGTGCTCACCGTCGCAGTAGAGCGAGACGACCAGGTCCGACCGCCTGTCCCAAGCGAAGTCGCACCAGTCGGTCCAGGCCTCCGTGCCGGTCGGGATCACGAAGCTCGCGCTGCCGCCCACGGTTACGGGGTGCAGCGCGGCCGCCTCGCCGGCCGGCACCGAGTGGCCGACATGGAGCGAGCTCACCGCGAAAGGCTCGTCGTTCGTGGCCCGCAGCATCAGCCGCATCCGGCTAGGTCTGTGCGGTGGCACGGTCAGGGCGGCCGCCTTGATTTCGATCCGCGCCGTCTTGAGGGCAATGTTGCCGAAATAGCTGTCCAACGCCGCGGTCAGCACCGGGCCCTCGCCGGGGGCCGCCGGGCGGCGGGGCGGCAGCGGCGTCACGGGCGTGGCGGCCGCGTCGGGCGCGGCACCGATGACCAGATTGCCGGCCGCATCCCCCGCCGCGACCGCAACCTCGTAAGGCCCCGTCACCACGTTGGCGCGTGCCGCGCCGGCCCGCGCGCTGATCGCCAGCGAGCCGCGAATCGGCGCCTCCAGCACCACGAGGTTGCGCTCGAAGGTGGCCGCGGCCTCGGACACCGCGGCGATTCCGAGCGCGAAGTTGCGCACGATGCTGTCCTCGACCACGTGCCCGCCGCGCGAGCCGGCGAACACGCCTATGGTGTCGGGGTGCGGCTCGTCGTTGATGCAGACACATTCGCGGACCGCGCAAGCCTCGGCGTCCGAGGTGAGGTTGATCGCCACACCCTCCCCCTGGGCGTCGCCTCTATAGCCTTCCTGGCGGTAGACGTTTCGGACCGTGCAACGCTCGACAGTGCAGTTCGCCGCCTCGCCGACCTGGATGCCCACGGCGTAGGGCTCGTCGGAGACGCCGGCGATGCCGGCGATGTGACATCCGTCCGCCACGCACGCGTCGCCGGACAGCCAAATGCCGATATACTTGGCGCGCACCGCGACGCCCCGGATGCGCGAATCCCTGCCGGCAGCCAGGACGCCGACCCGGAAGCCGGCAATCCCGCCACCGCCGGCGCTGTCGAACAGCGTCAGCCGGCGGCGTGCGTCGACGCCGCGGGTGTCGGAGTCGCCCTCGGAGGCGCCGAGGATCCAGTGGCCGTCCAGGTCCAGACGCGCGTCACCCGTGAACACCAACGCCCCGCCCCGCGCCGTGATGTCCGCCGCCAGACGGTAGTCGCCCGCCCCGTAAGTACCCGGCTTCCTGATCGCCTTCGCCATGCAGCACAATAGCCGCACGGCGACACCCGCTGTCCACCCCGGGCCGCCGCCTGTAGCGTCACGCTGTAGCTGGCCGAGCCGCGCCGGCGTAGCGGCGTAGGTCCCAGTGCAGGCCAGTGCTAGACTTACGCGGGCAACATTCGAGGCCCGCACGCGGCGGCATCGCCATGACCCTGCCCCGGTTCGCCGTCAACCAGTACATCTGCCCGCCCGGCTTCGGCCTGGACCGGTTTCTCGACCTCGCCGCCGGCGCCGGGGCCGAGGCGGTGGGCCTCACCCGGGGCGGCATCGAGGGCGTCGCGCCCGCGGAGCTGGCGCGCATGTTGCGCGAGCGGGGCCTGGGCGTCTCGTCGCTCAACAGCGCGGGCTTCTTCACCCTCGCCGACGAGGCGGCATGGCGGGCGCAGTCGGCGCTCAATGAACGGCTGGTCGACACCGCCGCAGAGATCCGCGCCGGCGCCCTGTGCGTCATCGCAGGCGGCACCGAGGATCGCGATCCGTCCGCCGCCCGCGCCGCGGTCGCCGACCGGCTGGCGGCGCTCGACGAACGGGCCGTCGATGCCGGCGTGCGCCTCGGCCTCGAGCCCGTGCACCCGGCCGAGCTGCTGGACAAGAGCTGCGTCAACACCATTGCCCAGGCGCGCGCACTGACCGGGGGCTTGCGGGCGACCGGGCTCCTGATCGACCTTTATCACTCGTGGTGGGACCCCGATCTCGGGGTTCTGGCGCAGGCGCCGAACGATGTCGTGCTGTTCCAGCTCTGCGGCGTGGCGCGCCGGGACGCGGGATTCGGTTTCGGGCGCGAGCCGCTGGGCGAGGGGTTCGTCGAACCGGCGCCGGTTCTGCGCGGCGCCTGCAAGGCGGGCTATGACGGCCGCTTCGAGTTCGAGATGTTCACGCGCGACCTGATGGGCCGCGCGCCCGACGCCATGGTCGAGGCCTCCGCCCGCTGGTATGGCGCCATGGCGGAGCGTCCTATGCCCGCACGCTATAGCTGATACCACGGCTGTCGCGTGGGCCGCCGGCGCCCATGGTGCTAGGTTGACCACGGCGGCAGCCGCAGGCGCGCGCTACACGAGGGATCGATGGATCAGGCCCACATGACCATGCCCGGCGAGGAGAGCGACGAGATCCGCGCGATCCGCGACGCCGTTCGCGCGCTGTGCGCCGACTTCCCGGGCGATTACTGGCGCGAGAAGGACCGTGAGCGCGCCTATCCCACCGAGTTCGTCGACGCGCTGACCAAGGCCGGCTTCCTCGCCGCGCTGATCCCCGAGGACTACGGCGGCTCGGGCCTCGGCCTGCTCGAGGCCGCGGCGATCATGGAAGAGATCCAGCGCTCGGGCTGCAACGGCGCCGCCTGCCACGCGCAGATGTACATCATGGGCACCATCCTGCGGCACGGCAGCGACGCGCAGAAGCAGGCCTGGCTGCCGGGCATCGCCTCGGGCGAGCTGCGCCTGCAGGCCTTCGGCGTGACCGAGCCGACCTCGGGCACCGACACGCTGTCGCTGCGCACCGTCGCCGAGAGGAAGGGCAACGACCGCTACGTGGTCAACGGCCAGAAGGTGTGGACCTCGCGCGCCGAGCATTCGGACCTGATGCTGCTGCTCGCGCGCACCACGCCCAAGGACCGGGTGGCCAAGCGCACCGAGGGCCTGTCGGTGTTCGTGGTCGACATGCGCGAGGCGCTGGGCAAGGGCCTCACCGTCAAGCCGATCCGCACCATGATCAACCACTCCACCACCGAGGTGTTCTTCGACGACCTCGAGGTGCCGGCGGAGAACATGATCGGCGAGGAGGGAAAGGGCCTCAAATACATCCTCGACGGCATGAACGCCGAGCGCGTGCTGATCGGCGCCGAATGCATCGGCGACGCGCGCTGGTTCATCGAGCGCGCCACCGACTACGCCAAGCAGCGCGAGGTGTTCGGCCGGCCCATCGGCCAGAACCAGGGCATCCAGTTCCCGATCGCCAAGGCCTACGCGGCGACCGAGGCGGCGGCGCTGATGGTCAAGCAGGCGGCCAATCTGTTCGACGCCGGCCGCTCGATCGGGCGCGAGGCCAACATGGCCAAATACCTGGCCGCAGAGGCGTCGTGGCAAGCCGCCGACATGTGCCTTCAGACCCACGGCGGCTTCGGCTTCTCCGAGGAATACGACGTCGAGCGCAAGTTCCGCGAGACGCGGCTCTACCAGGTGGCTCCGATCTCGACCAACCTGATCCTGTCCTATCTGGCCGAGCACGTGCTGGGCCTGCCACGGTCCTACTGAGGCCATCATGATTGCGCCGCTCGAAGACCTGCTCGTCGTCTCAATCGATCAGGCGGTGGCTGCGCCCTTCACCACCTCGCGCCTGGCCGATGCCGGCGCGCGGGTGATCAAGGTCGAACGGCCGGACGGCGACTTCGCGCGTCGCTACGACACAATGGTCGACGGCGAAAGCGCCTACTTCGTCTGGCTCAACCGCGGCAAGGAATCGATCGAGCTCGACATCAAGCACCCGGACGACGCCGCGCTGCTCCACCGCATGATCGATCGCGCGGATATCTTCGTGCAGAACCTCGCGCCCGGTGCCGCCGCTCGGGCGGGCTTCGGTGCCGAGGAGTTGCGCGCACACAACCCACGCCTGATCGCCTGCGACATCTCGGGCTACGGCGACGACGGGCCGTACCGCGACATGAAGGCCTACGATCTGCTGATCCAGGCTGAAACCGGGCTCGCCTCGATCACCGGCGGGCCGGAGGCGCCCGGCCGCGTCGGCGTGTCGATCGTCGACGTCGCAGCGGGCATGTACGCCTTCAACGCCATCCTCCAGTCCCTCTATCGGCGCGAACGCACCGGCGAGGGGGCCTGGCTCAAGGTGTCACTGTTCGATGCCATGGCCGACTGGATGACGGTCCCGCTGCTTCAGCAGATGTTCACGGGCGCGGCACCGAAGCGCGTCGGTCTTGCTCATCCAGGGATTGCACCATACGGCGCCTTCGACACCGCCGACGGCAGGCAGGTGGTGATCGCGGTCCAGAACGAGCGCGAATGGGTGCGCCTGTGCCGCGACATCCTGGGTGACGAGGCGCTGGCGACCGACCCGCGCTTCCACGACAACGCGGCGCGCATTGCCAGCCGGACCGACCTCGACGCGATGATTGCGGATGTGATCGGCGCACTCGGCCGCGACGAAGCGATGGACCGGCTGCGTACCGCGGGGATCGCTTGCGGCGCGGTCAACGGCGTCGACGACCTCGAGCGGCATCCGCAGCTCCGGCTGAGCGAGGTCGGGACGCCCTCCGGCGTTGTGCACATGCCCGCGGCGCCGGCGCAGTTCGCCGGCGAGGACCCGCTGCCGCTGCGTCCGGCGCCGGCGCTCGGCGAGCACTCCGATTCGCTGCGCGCCGAGTTCGCTGAGGCCTCGGCGGCCGCTGCGGGCGGACGCTAGGCGGAGCGGCGCGATGTCGAGCAACCCGCGCGTCCCCTACCGCATGGTCCACGAGCGGCCCCGGCTCGAGGGCCCGGACGGCAAGACGCTGCTCGTCCATCTTGTGGTCAATGTCGAGCACTGGCAGTTCGACCAGGCGATGCCGCGCAAGATCCTGCCCGCGCCGCACGGCGCCGAGCAGGTGCCCGATATCCCCAACTTCTCCTGGGCCGAATACGGCATGCGGGTGGGCATGTCGCGCATCCTCGACCTGTTCGCCGAGCGCGGCCTGCCCGCCTCGACCAGCATCAACGCCGGGGTCGTGGCGGCCTACCCGCAATGCGCCACGGCCATGCGCGACGCGGGCTGGGAGTTCATCGGCCACGGCATCCACCAGCGCTCCATGCAAGGCGAGGCCGACGAGGCCGGGCTGATCGGCAAGGCGCTCGACATCCTCGCGGGCTTCACCGGTACGCGCGTGCGCGGCTGGCTCGGCCCCGGCCTGCGCGAGACCGAGGCCACGCCCGACATCCTCAAAGACAAGGGCGTCGACTATGTCTGCGACTGGGTGCTCGACGACCTGCCGGCGTGGATGATCACCGCGCACGGGCCGCTGCTCGCCATGCCCTACAACCTCGAGGTCAACGACAGCGTGGTCTACGCGGTCGAGCACCACAGCTCCGATGAGATCTACAAGCGCCTGGTCGACAGCGTCGCCTGCCTCGCGAAGGAGACGGCGGACGGCTCGCCGCGGGTGCTGCCTATCGGCCTGCATCCGCACCTGATCGGCGTGCCGCATCGCTTCGGCTATCTCGAGAAGATGCTCGACCTCTTGATGGCGCGCGACGACACGGCGTTCATGACCGGCGGCCGGATCGCCGACTGGTACATCGCCCAGGACCCGGAGCCGAGCCATGGAACCTGAGATCCTCCATACCGTCGAGGAGCGCCTCGACCCCGCGCACACGGCGCTGTTCATCATCGACATGCAGAAGGACTTCTGCCTCGACGGCTTCGCCACCTCGAAAGCGGGCCGCCCGCTCGATGCCGCGCGCTCGATCATCCCGCACCTGCAGGCGCTGCTGGCCGCGGCGCGCGAGGCCGGGGTCTTGGTCTGCCACATCGGCTTCTGGACGCTCGAGGACCATCTCAGTGATTCTGGCCCGTGGCTCGCCCAACGCCGGCGCGCGACCTATGCGTCCGACCGCATCGCCATGGCGGGCAGCGAGGGGGCCGAATTCATCGACGAGCTGGCGCCGGCCGAAGGCGAGCACATCGTCCACAAGCACCGCTACAGCGCCTTCAAGGGCACCGATCTCGACATGGTGCTGCGCGGCCGCGGCATCCGCACCGTGGTGCCCACCGGCGTCTCCACCAACGTCTGCGTCGAGAGCACGCTGCGCGACGCCTTCGAGCACGCCTACTACGTCTGCCTGCCGCGCGACGGCTGCGCCTCGTGGGACATGACCCTGCACGACGCCACGCTGCGCACGGTCGACGCGCGCTTCGGCCTCCTGACCACGGTCGAGGAGGTCATGGGCGTCTGGCGCGCCCGGCCCGCCAGCCGCCGCGCCGCCGAATAGGAACAGGAGGGGAGGCCATGAGCGAAGACAGTCTGACCCGCGAGGCCGCCGCCTTTGCCGCCGGCCTGCGCTACGAGGACATTCCCGAGGATGCGCTGCGCATCGCGCGGCGCTGCGTCATCGACGGGCTCGGCGTCATGCTCGCCGGCACCGAGCAGCCGGCGCTCGAGGTCGCCGACCGCTGGCTGCGGGTCAACGGAGGCAACCCGCATTCGCGGGTCGTCGGCGACGCCTCCCTGCGCGTGCCGGCGCACCTGGCCGCTTTCTGGAACGGCCTCGCCGGCCACGCGATGGACTGGGACGACACCCAGCTCGCCGAGGGCCCGGGCCGGCCTTACGGCCTTCTGACCCATCCCACCGTGCCGCCGCTCGCTGCCGGGCTGGCTGTCTCCGACCATTTGGGCGGCGTCGACGGCAGGACCTTTCTGGCCGCGTTCCTCGCCGGCTTCGAGGTCGAGTGCAAGATCGCCGAGGCGATCAACCCCGACCACTACAATCTCGGCTTCCACACCTCGGGCACCATCGGCACCTTCGGCGCCGCGGTGACCGCGGCCAAGCTGCTGGGCCTCGACGAGCGGGGCATCGCCCGCGCCATCGGCGGCGCGGCCTCGATGGCCGCCGGCATCCGCGCCAATTTCGGCACCATGGGCAAGCCCATGCATGTCGGCCGATCGTCGGAGAACGGGCTCACGGCGGCGATGCTGGTCAAGGAGGGCTTCACCTTCAACGAGGCCGCGCTCGACGGCCAGTGGGGCTATCTCGCCGTCGCGGGGCGCGGCGGCGAACCGGAGACGGTGCTCGGCCGCTTCGGCGAACCGTTCACGATCGCCAGCCCCGGCATCTCGATCAAGCCCTACCCCTGCGGCGTCCTCACCCACCCGTCGATGGACGCCATGAAGTACCTGATGGAGGAGAACGGGCTGACCTCGGACGACGTGGACAAGGTGACGCTGTTCGCCGCCAACAACATCCTCCACCCGATCCGCTTCCGCATCGCCACCACCGAGTTGGAAGGGAAGTTCTGCATGGCGTTCCTGCTCGCCGCCATGATCCTGCGCGGCAAGGCGGGCAAGGCCGAGTTCACCGACGCGTTCGTCCGCGACGAGGCCACCCAGGCGATGCAGCGCCGGGTCGAGACGCAGTACGACGCCGCGATCGACGCGATGGGTCACGACCGCATCCGCTCGCGCATCGAGGTGGTCACGAAGGACGGCCGCACCGTCGAGCGCTGGGCCGACGAGAACTACCGCGGTGGCCCGCACAACCCGCTCTCCGACGACGAGGTCGAGGACAAGTTCCGCGACTGTGCCGCCGGCCTGCTCGACGATCGGCGCGTCCGCGCCACGCTCGACCGCGTCTGGTCGCTCGACGAGGCCGAGGATGTCGCCACGCTCTACGACCTGCTCGACTGGCGCTCGGGCCGCGCCGCGGCCGCGCAGTAGGGGAGGGGCCGCATAGCGCGCTGCGCCATCGTTCCGGTCGTTCGAGCGATCCTCATGGGTCACTATCGACGACCCTCGGTATTGACGCGGAGACCCGCTACCCGCCGAACTGTCTGTCCCGATACGGCTCGAACCAGCCCAGGCTGTCCTCGGTGCGTTCGGTCGAGGGGAAGTACTCCGCCCCGCACCAGCCCGTGTAGCCCGAGGCGTCGATGGCCTCGAAAATGCGCGGGTAGTTCATCTCCCCGGTGCCCGGCTCGTGCCGCCCCGGCACGTCGGCAAACTGGATGTGGCCGATGAAGTCGCCCACCGCCGCGAGCCGGGTGAGGATGTCGCCTTCCATGATCTGCAGGTGATAGAGGTCGTGCTCCAGCGCCAGCCCAATGTTGCCGGCCATCGCCATGGCCTCGAGCGCCTCCTCGGTCGTGGCGATCAGGTAGCCCGGCCGCTCGCGCCGGTTGACCGCCTCCAAAAGCACGGTGATGCCGTCGTCGGCGAGGCGGCCGGCGGCGTAGCGTAGGCTGGCCGCGAGCGCTTCGAGCGCCGCCGCCCGCGGCAGCCAGGGCGCCTGGTAACCCGCCAGCACGTTGAGCTTGGTGCAGCCCAGCCGCAGCGCCCATTCGCGCCCGACCTCGACCGCCTCGCGGAACCGCTCCTCGCGCCCCGGCACTGCGGCGTACCCGTAGCCGCCCTCGAGCACGTCGCCCGCCGGGATGTTGAACTCGACGATCTCCATCCCGGTCTCGCGCCGCGCCGCCTCCCACTCCTCGAGCGGCGCTTCGTAGGGGAAGGGCATCTCCACCGCCGCGAAGCCCGCGTCGCGCGCCGCCGCCACGCGGTCGATGAAGGCGTGCTCGCGGAACATCATCGCAATGTTGGCGGAAAAGCGCGGCATCGCCCGGGCGCCTACTCGGCCGCCAGCGCGGCGGGGGTGCCGCGCTCGACAGCGGCGGTCAGCGGTGCCACCGACGCCGCCTCGGGCAGGCCCAGCGCCAGCTCGCGGATCGTCTCGACGGCTGCTTCCGCGTAGCCGGCCTCCGCCATGAGGTGGCGCAGCTTGCCGTCGAGCTCGGCCTCGCTCATGGGGTTCTCGGGGTCGCCCTTGGCGGCGTCGACCCGCGCCTCGACCCGGCGTCCGTCGGCCAGGACCGCGGCCACCGCCGCGCTCAGGCGCTGCGGATAGGCGCGCGTCATCGCGGGGTCGCCCGCGACCGAGACCACCCCGCGCAGCCGCGCCAGCGCCGGCTCGGCCACCACCGCGGGCTCGAAATCCCCCAGCCCAGGCTCGCCCCGGTCCATCACCAGCGCGACCGCGTGCTGGAGCGAGAACTTGGCTTCGATCACGCTGTCCGGCGTGGGCTTGTCGCAGAACGCCACCGCGTCGTCGTAGGTCGCGACCTCGATACGCTCCACCTCGCCCGGGTCGATCTCGGTGCGCAGCTTGAGCGCCGCTTCGATCGTCGGGTGGACGTGGCGGCACGCCGCCCACGGCTTGAAGCTGACTTCCTCGATGCGCCACGGGTCGTCGGCTCCCGCGACCACCGCCCCGGGGTTCGGCTCCGGGCAGGTCGCGGCGAAGAAGCCGTGCGAGCCCTCCAGGATCTCGTGCGCGCCCGGAAAGCCGATCTTCGCCAGCTCCGCCGCCACGAGGCCCGACTGCGCCGCCCGCCCGGCGGCGAGCTGCTTCGAGAAGGTCGGCTCGATCCGGCACTGCCACAGCCCCGCCGCCTGCATTCCCGCCTGGCCGAAGGCGTCGACCAGCTGCTCGCGCCCGATCCCCAGCATCGAGCCCGCCGCCGCCGCCGCGCCGAACACGCCGCAGGTCGCCGTGTTGTACCAGTAGCGGTAGTGCCCGGTGCCGACCGCGCTGCCTATCCGGATCGCCGCCTCGTAGCCGCGCACGACCGCGTCCAGCATGTCGGCGCCCGATCCGGCGTCGCGCTCGGCCAGCGTCAGCGTCACCGGCACCACCGCGTCGCCCGGATGCAGGATCGACAGGCGATGGACGTCGTCCATCTCAAGGATGTTGCCCAGGCCGCCGTTGACCAGCGCCGCGGCGTTGGCCTCGCGCCGCCCTGCGCCGATCGTCAGGCACGGCCCGGCGGCGGTCGCCCGGCCGTAGCGCGCCAGCGCCCGCCCCGGATCGGTGGTCGCGCCCAGGAGCGCGCAGCCCAGCCAGTCGAGCACGTGCCGCGCCGCGCGCCGCCGGTCGCTCTCGGCCACGGGCCGGCGCACGATATCGGCGAGTTGCTCGGTCAGGGTCATGGGCCGCGCCGCGCTCCCCGCTCAGTCGACGTGCAGGCGCGCGTGTTCGGTCTTCCAGCCTATGGTCACGTCCGATCCTTCCTCGGGCGCCGTGCCGCCGTTCGAGATCGTGCGGACCAGCAGCTCCGAGCCGTCGGGAAGCCGGACCAGGTTCGAGGTGGTGAGGCCGAGATAGACCTGCTCGCGGAACGTCGCGGGCAGGGTCTGCATGCCCTGCGCCGCCTTGGACTTCCCGTTCGTGATCTGGATGATCTCGGAGCGCAGCGACACCGCCACCTTCTGCCCGGCCGTGGGCGCCAGGCCATCCGTCGCCGGCACCTCGATGGTGCCGTAACCCAGGTCGACCGACACCGCCTTGGCGTCGGCCTCGACCACCGTACCGTCGAGCAGGTTGCTGTCACCGATGAAGCCGGCGGTGAACCGCCGCCGCGGGCGCTCGTAGATGTCGCGCGGCGGCCCGTCCTCGATCACCTCGCCGTCGGCGATGATGGCGATGCGGTCGGCCACCGTCATCGCCTCTTCCTGGTTGTGGGTGACGTGGATGAAGGTGATGCCCACGGTTTCCTGGATGCGCTTGAGCTCGATGCACATCTCCTTGCGCAGCTTGGCGTCGAGCGCGGCGAGCGGCTCGTCGAGCAGCAGGACATCGCTCTCCAGCACCAGCGAGCGAGCGAGCTGGACGCGCTGCTGCTGGCCGCCCGACAGCTCGTGCGGCTTGCGCTTCTCGTAGCCCTCCAGCCCGAGCATCGCCAGCATGTCGCCCACGCGCTTGGCGATCTCCTCCCTGGGTATCCGCCGCAGCTTCAGGCCGTAGCCGACGTTGCGCTCGACCGTCATGTGCGGGAACAGCGCGAAGCTCTGGAACACCATCGAGGTCGCGCGCTTGTTGGGTGGCAGGTCGGTGACGTCGCGGCCGTGCAGCAGCACGCGCCCTTCGTTGGGCCGGATGAAGCCGCCCACGGTGCGCAACAGCGTCGTCTTGCCGCCGCCGCTGGGGCCGAGGAGCACAAAATACGAGCCGTCCTCGATCGCCAGGTCGACCGAGCGCAGCGCGTGCACCGCGCCGTAGGTCTTCGACAATCCCCGGGTCTCGACCGCGATCTGCGTCATGGGCTTGGTTCCGTGCATGCTTGTCGTGTCCCGCGCCATGCCGTTGGGTCAGGCCGATCCGGCCGCGTCGGACAGGCCGCGCGCCTGGCGCTCCAGCCGCTCGACCCGGACCAGCGTGAACAGGAGGATCGAGCCGATGATCAGCATCGACAGCACGCTCATCACGCTGGCCATGGCATAGCTGTCCTCGGACATGCCGGTGTTCATCATGTGCGATATCATCACCGTCATGAAGGTGTTGAAGCCGCCCTTGAGCGCGTTGGTGCGCGCGAACTCGTTGAAGCACAGGATGAACACGAAGGCGCTCGAAGCGAACACGCCGACCCGGATCTGCGGGAACTCGACCTGCCAGAAGGCCTGCCACGCCGTGGCACCGCAGCTCCGCGCCGCCTCGGTCTGCTGCTCGCGGTAGCGCGACATGGTGATCAGGATGACGATGAAGGCGTAGGGGAAGGTCCACAGGATCAGCCCGACCAAGGCCGGGAAGAAGCCCAGGTCGAACCAGCCGTCGAACCAGCCGACGCCCATCTGGGCGCCCAGCCACTCGATACCGCGGTTCAGGTTCTTGAAGTAGACCAAGAGGCTCGAGGCGACGATGTCGCCCGGCGTGAACAACGGCAGCAGGGCGAGCGCGACGAAAAGCACCTTGTGGCGCGTGCGCTTGTAGTGCTTGGCGGCGAGCAGCGACATCGGTACGGCGGTGAAGATCGTCGCGAGCCCCAGATAGACGCTCCACTTCACCGAGATGAGCAGCTCGGTGTTCTGCAGCAGCACGCCGTACCAGCGCGTCGTGAACTCGTACTTCGTCGCGCCGAAGCCGAACTCGTTGAACGAGATGTACATGACGTAGAAGATCGGCAGCATCAGCGCCAAGACGATCAGGAGCAGGTAGGCCCACTTGGCGCGATAGCTCCAGACGCTGCCGTAGCTCTCCATCATGGCGTCAGTATCCCGTCCATGACACTTAGCTGATCGGCTCGAGGATGCGGGTCAGGTTGAACAGCTTGTGGCCGATGAACAGCAGGATCAGCAGCGTGATCACGATGATCGCGCTGATCGCCATGGCCAGCGGGAAGTTGAGCGCGGTCAGCGCGTCGAGCACCATGAGCCCGGCGTTCACCGCGCCGGCGCCGCCCAGGATTTCGTCGAGCAGCGCGCCGCCGATGCCGTTGACGAAGATGAAAACCGAGCCGGCGAAGATGCCCGGCGCGCCCAGCGGCACGATTACGTCCTTGAAGGTCGAGAAGGCGCCCGCGCCCAGATCCTCGCAGATCTCGAACACGTAGCGCTGCACGGCCTCGAGCGCGAGGAAGCCCGAGAACACCATGAACGGCAGGAACGACAGCACCTGCCCGATGACGATTGCGGTCGAGGTGAACAGGAGCTCGGAGATTGGCTCGGTTATAAGGCCCAGATCCGTGAGCAGATTGTTGACGATGCCGTAGCGGCCGAGCACCGGGCGCAGCGCGAAGACCCGGATCAGCTCGGAGATCATGAACGGCAGGATGAACAGCAGCATCGCCCGGTGCTGCGCCACCTCGGGGAGCCGGCGCCGGATGAACACGGCGATCGGGAAGCCCAGGACGAAGGAAATCACCACCGCGATACCCGCGTCACCCATCGCGGCGATGTAGTTGTCGAGCCGCGCGGTGCCGAAGAAGGCCGCATAGTTCTCGAACGAGAACGCCGGCTCCATCCAGAACATGGTCCGCTTGAAAAAGCTCCACACGATGGTGAGGCTCATCGGCACCAGGAAGAACACGATCAGGAACGCTGCGGGGATGTAGAACACCCAGCGGCCGAGCGACTCCTCGCTGGCGAGACGGCCCAGGCGCGACCGGACGGTGCTCCCGGCGCCGCCCGGCCCCGCCTGGCCGGCGATGGTATCGCTGGATGCCACCGTTCTCTGGTCCCCGTCCGGCCCGTAGACCTCAGGCCGCCTGCACCCGGCTCCACCAGTCCTGGTAGACGGTGATGTTGGTCGGGAACACGTTCTGCCACGAGTTACCCTTCACCGCGAAGCGCTCCTCCTTCTTCACGAGGATCTCGTCGAGGCGCGCCCGCTCCTCGGGCGGGAACTCTTCGGGGTGCTCGTCCATGTAATCGATCGCGCCTTCCATCTGCGGCGTGAAGGCGAACTTCTTGAGGATGTGCGCCCCGAACCACGGCGACAGCATCAGGTTGGCCAGCGCATAGAACTGCTCGTCGCGGCCGCGCTCCCGGCCGCCCTTGGTGAACATGATGATGTTGTTCCAGGTCTGGTGACCCTCCTTCATCGTGCCGTAGCGGATGTCGCGGCCCTTCGAGCGCGCGACCACCTGCACCGGTTCCCAGCAAGAGGCCATGAGCACCTCTCCGCTGGCCAGGATGTCGACACCGTTCTGGAAACCGGTCCAGAAAGTGCGGAATTGGCCTTTCTTCTTGAGGTCGATCAGGAACTCGCACACGCCCTTGACCTCGTCGGGCTTCATGTCCGACGGGTTCTCGATGTCCATCTTGCCGCTCTCCTTGAGGTAGATGGCGGTGTTGGTCATCGTCGGGCCGAAGTCGTTCTGCATCGCCACGTGGCCCTTGAACTGCGAGTCGAAGAGCGGCTCCCAGCTGTCCGGGTGGAAGCCCAGTTCCTCGTAGTTGTAGGCCATGGAGTCGGCGTTCGAGAGCGTGGGTGTGGCGAACATCCGGCCTTCCCAGCTGATGGTGTCGACCGCGTCGCCGCCCTCCTTGTACCGGTCGCGCACGATCTCCCAGTTGGGGATGCGGCTCGGGTCCAGCTCCACGATGGCGTCGTTCGAGGCCAGCGCGTCCTCCATGCCGCCGCCATTGTCGGTGACCGCGTCGAACAGCGCGTTGCCGTCGCCCACGATCATTTTCTGGATCGCCTCGTCGGCGCCGGCGCTCTTGGCGGTGGCCGAGATCTTGATGCCGGCACGCTGCTCCATGTCGGACCAGTCGTCTGCGCCGACCCGGATGATCGCCGGCGCCCAGAGCTGCAATGGCTCGGCGGCGAAGGCCGTCCGCAGGCCGCCCGTGGCGGCCAGGGCAGCGGCGGCGGACGCGGTTTGCAGCAGCGCGCGGCGCGTGAAGGTGTGTTGGTTCATGACGGCTCTCCCTCGTCTCCCAGGACGTATCGTCCGTGCGATGTCGGCGAACGGCGTTTGTCGTGAAGGCATACGCTCGGTCGCTCCAGCGGATTATCCCTCCCTCATGATGGCAGGACGCCAAAGATGATGATAGAGCAGCCTCCGACGACGCGGAACATGCGCTGTGACCGAAAAGACATAGGGATTCGGTATACCTGGGATACGGGCCCGGTACCCGCGCTGGCTAAGCGCCTGAGCCGTAGGCCCTTTTCTCCGGCCAAATTCTGCGACGGCCGCGCTGTCGCCTCCTTGCCGGGCTTCTCGGCACGCCGCTAACATCGGCGCAGTCATGCCCGCGGCCGCCAGGAAGGACCCTCGAACGTGAGCGAGATCGCCGATCTGTCGATAGCCGACGCCGCCGACGGCCTGCGTGCGGGCCGCTTCTCGGCGGTCGAGTTGACCGAGGCCTGTCTCGCGCGCATCGACGCGCTTGACGATCGGCTCAACGCCTTCGTCCGCGTCCTGCCCGAGGAGGCGCACGCGGCCGCCGCCGCCTCCGACGCCCGCCGCGCGCGCGGCGCCGAAGCCGGCCCGCTCGACGGCGTGCCGGTGGCGCTCAAGGACAACATCGATCTCGAGGGTGTGCCCACGACGGCCGGCTTCGGCTTCCGCCGCGACGCGGTGGCCGAGGGCGACGCCCATGTCACGGCGCGCCTGCGCGCGGCCGGCGCGGTGATCCTGGGCAAGACCAACATGCACGAGGGCGCGCTGGGCGCGACCACCGACAATGTCCATTTCGGGCGCACCTACAACCCCTACGGCGACGGGCGCACACCCGGCGGCTCGTCGGGCGGATCGGGGGCGGCGGTGGCGGCGCGGCTGTGTCCCGGCGCGCTGGGAACCGACACCATGGGTTCGGTGCGAATTCCGGCCTCCTATTGCGGTATTGTCGGCCTGATCGCCACGCACGGCGCGATCAGCACCCGCGGCGTGTTTCCGCTGAGCTGGCGGCTCGACCACGTCGGGCCGATGACCCGTACGGTCGAGGACGCGGCATTGATGCTCGCGGTGCTCGAGGATTTCGACCCCGCAAGCCCCGAATCGCGCCGCCGGCCTGCGCCGCGCAGCGGCGAGCCGTCGGTGAAGGGCTTGCGACTGGGTGTGGTGGCCGAGCTCGACCGGACGCCTTGGGAGCCGGCGGTGCGCTCCGCTTTCACCGCTGCCCTCGACACCCTGCGCGCGATGGGCTGCGGGATCGAGACGGTGTCCGCGACCGGCTACGACCCGACCCGGGCCCGTACCGCCGGCTTCATGATCGTCGAGGCCGAGGCCGCCTACTTCCAAGCGGAAGCCTTCGCCGCCGACCCCTCCCGGTTCTCGGAAGAGGTGCAGGGCCTGCTCGCCTATGGCAGCCGCATGGACGCCGGACGTCTGGTCCGGTGCGAGCGGCGGGTGGCGGAGGCCGGTCACGCGGCGCGCGAGGCGCTCGCCGGCGTCGATGCCCTGGTCGCGCCGACGACGCCGCAGCCTGGCTTTCCGTTCGGTGACCCTGTGCCGCCCACCCAGGGTGACCTCACCGCGCTGGCGAACCTCGCCGACTGCCCCTCGATCAGCCTGCCCATGGGCCTCGACGAGGCCGGCATGCCGCTCGGCCTGCAGTTCGTCGCATCCGCCTGGCAGGAGGACACGGTAATCGCCCTGGCCCGCGCCTACGAGGCCGCGCGCGGTGCCTTGGCGCCCCCGGCGCTCGCGGCCTAGGACGGCTCGTGTTTGGACGGCACCGGCCCGCCCTGGTCACGGACGATACCGTCCTAGGACCAGGTGAAGCGGGGCTTGCGCTTCTCGTGGAAGGCGCGGACGCCTTCACGGTAATCCTCGCCCTCCATCGCCTCGAGGAACAGCCGCGCGGTCTCCTCGGTCTCGGCGCTGGCGCCGTCGAGGATCGTCCGGATCACCCGCTTGGCCGCGCGCACCGAGTACTGCGAGACCGCGCAGACCTCGCCGGCGAAGCCGCGCACCGTCGCCTCCAGCGCGTCGGGCGCGCACAGCACGTCGACGAGGCCGATGCGCGCCGCCTCCTCGGCGTCGACGATGCCGCCGGTGAACAGGAGGCGCTTGGCGTGCGCCGGGCCGATCAGGTCGACGACCCGCTTGGTGTCCTCCAGCCGGTAGACATGGCCCAGCTTCGCCGCCGGGATGCCGAAGCGCGCGGTGGTGTCCGCGAAGCGGATGTCCGCCGCCGTCGCCAGCCCCGAGCCCGCGCCCACGCACGGACCCTGGATCATCGCCAGCACCGGCTTGGGAAACTCGGTCAGCCGGCGCTGCGCCGCGCCGTAGAGTTCCGCGAAGGCGGCCGAGCTCTCGGCCGTCGCGTGGATCTCGCCGAACTCGCCGATGTCGGCGCCGGCGGCGAAGGCGCTTGCGTCGGCGCCGCGCATGACCACCACCTTGAGCCCGGGATCGCCCTCGATCCGGTCCAGATGCGCCATCAACTCGCGCCACATCGCGCGGGTGATCGCGTTGCGCTTCTCCGGCCGGTTCAGCACCAGCCAGGCGATCTCGCCCTCCGGCCGCAGGTCGAGGTCTGGCTCCTTGGCGGTCATCGTCCGCTCCTTGCCTTGTCGATCGGGAAAAATCTGCCACACGAGCCGCAAAGAGGGAAAACCGCCCCATGAGCGTCGCCAACTATTTCGAGGCGGTCGACTACCGCCGGCTGGTCGAGGACTACCCCCTTGGCGCCGAGTTCGTGCGCCGCTACGCCACCATCGGCCGCGACGAGCTGCGCGCGATCCAGGAGGCGCGCTTCATGCGCTGCGTCGAGCGCGCCTGGCAGATCCCGTTCTACCGGCGCCTGTGGTCCGCGCACGGCATCGAGGAGGGCGACATCCGCGGCCTCGACGACCTGACCAAGCTGCCCACCTACTCGAAGGCCGACCTGATGCGGAGCGTCGCCGAGCACCCGCCCTTCGGCGACTACCACGGCATGGACAGCTTCGCCGGCCCCGGGGGCGGCCGGGCGCCGGTGATCTTCCACACCACCTCGGGCACCACGGGCATGCCCCAGCCGCTGTTCTTCGGCCCCAAGTCCCGCGAGGTGCAGAACATCCTGTTCACCCGCGCGGTCCAGATCCACGGCCTGCGCGACGACGACGTGGTCCACTCGGTCTACGGCTTCGGCGCGGTCAACGCCGGCCACTACGCGCGCGAGGCGATCACCCATTTCACCGGCGCGCTGATGATCACCGCCGGCACCGGCGCCGAGACCCGCTCGGTCCAGCAGGTCGCGCTGATGCGCAACTTCGGCGCCACGGTGCTGATGGGCTTCGCCGACTACGTCCGCAAGCTGGCCGACGTCGCGCGCGAGCAGGGCATCGAGCCCGGGCGCGACATCCCGTTGCGCCAGATCGCCACCGGCCTGGGCGGTGAGTCGCGCGAGTTCATTTCCCGGACCTGGGGCGGCGCGGAGGTGTTCGACCTCTACGGCGTCGGCGACACGGGCATCGTCACGTCGGAAGGCCGCGACCAGGATGGCATGTACATCTGGGAGGACGCCCACATCGTCGAGATCGTCGACCCCGACACGCTCGAGCCGGTGCCCGACGGGGAGGAGGGCAACATCTGCGTCACCTGCCTGTTCAAGGACGACATCTTTCCCAACATCCGCTTCAACACCAACGACCGCTCGGCCATCGTCCCCGAGCCCGCGGCCAGCGGCTGGACGCTGCGCCGCATCCGCGGCTTCCTCGGCCGCTCCGACGGCATGGTCAAGCTGCGCGGCACCAACGTCTATCCCACCGCGGTCGGCGAGCTGATAAAGGTCGACCCCGACAGCAACGGCGAGTTCCTGTGCGTGGTCGAGCGCCGCGGCCAGCGCGACGAGATGACCGTGCTTGTCGAGACGCCGGTCCCGCCCGACCGGCGCGGCGAGGTAGCCGAGCGCTTCAAGGCCATGCTGCGCCAGCGCATCGGCGTCGAGCTGCAGGTCGTCATGGTCGAGCCCGGCGACCTCGCCGAGCGGACCGAGATCGAGCGCCGGCAGAAGCCGATCCGGCTCGAGGACAAGCGGCCGAAGGGAGATTGAGGCTCTCTCGATCGGGACGGCGCCGGCCCGCTTCCCCACCGGGCACCGCGCGTTCACCAATGCCCCGCGATCACTCGCCGAACGGGTGCGTCGCGGCCCAGTGCTCGGCGATGGCGTCGCGGCGCGCGAACCACACCCCCTTCGCGCTTTGCACATAGTCGAGGAACCGCGACAACGCGGCCATGCGCCCGGGGCGGCCGATGATGCGCAGGTGGAGGCCCACCGACATCATGCGCGGCGCGCTCGCCCCTTCGCGATAGAGCACGTCGAATGTGTCGATCAGGTAGTCGAGCCAATCGCGCGGCATGTAGGCCGGCGCGGACCACATCTTCATGTCGTTGGTGTCGGTGGCGTAGGGCACGATCATGATCGGCTTGCCGTCGACATCGTCCCAGAAGGGCAGGTCGTCGGAGAAGTCGTCCATGTGGTAGCTGTAGCCCTCCTCGATCAGCAGCCGGCGCGTGTTCTCGGTGGTCAGGTAGCGCGACAGCCAGCCCTTGGGGGGCGCGCCGCAGCTCTTGGCGATGCTGTCGCGCGCCTTGCGGATGAATGCGCGCTCCCGGTCCTCGTCGAAGCCGTGCTGCTGAATCCAGCGGTAGCCGTGGGCGCACACCTCGTGGCCGTCCGCGGCGATGCGCTGCGCCACCTGCGGCGCGCGTTCCAGCGCCAGCGCGGCGGCGGTGAACGTTGCCTTGATGCCCCGGTGGGCCAGCGTGTCGAGTACCCGCGGCGCGCCGCGCTTGATGCCGTACTGGTAGTTGGTCTCGTTGGCCAGGTTGCGGATCGGCTTGCGCAGGCTCAGGCCGAGCTCGTCGACCACTTCGGGCGCCTTGTCGCCGTCCAGAACGTTGTACTCGGCACCCTCCTCGACATTGACCACGATGGACAAGGCGAGTTGGGCTCCTCCTGGCCAAAATTCGCCGGCGCTCATGGTCGCCTCCTGCGTTGCCGTATACTTGGCGCGGCTCTTTTGCCGCCCGCGCCACTATTATCGTCGCCCGTCCGGCTGGTCGCGTCAAAACGATATGCAGTTCCGCTATAATACGGGTACCCTTGGCCCATAAGCCGATCCGAGCCGACCAGCCGCGCGTGCCATGGAAATCAAGCAGCTCAGATACTTCACCCAGGTTGCCGAGTCGGGCTCGTTCCTCAAGGCGGCCGCGGCGCTCGGCGTGGCGCAGCCCACGCTCAGCCGCCAGATCTCGCGGCTCGAGCGCAATCTCGGCACCGTGCTGCTGGCCCGTCACGTGCGCGGGGTGGATCTGACCGAGGCCGGCGCCCGCCTGCGCGACCACGCCCACGAGATCTTGCGCGCAGTCGACGCGGCGCTCCTGGACCTCGACGAGGTCAAGTCGATACCGCGCGGCCAGATCGCGCTGGGTGTCACGCCTACGCTGGTGCATCTGCTGATCCCGCCGCTGACCCGGGCTTTCCGCGCCCAGCATCCCGCGGTGTCGATCAAGGTTGTGGAGGGACTCAGCGGCCACGTCTACGAATGGCTGGAGACCGGTGAGGTGCAGCTCGGCCTTCTCTACCATGCGGGCGAGGAGTCGGACCTCGTGACCGAGCCTCTGATCGACGAGGCCCTCCACCTCGTGGCGCGGACCGACAGTCCCGTCGCCCGATGGTCGGAATGCCGCATGACGGACTTGGCCGGCCTGCCGATGATCGTGCCCAGCATGCCGCACGGTCTCCGGCGGGTGGTGGAGGAGGCGGCCGAACGCGAGGGCGTCGCGCTGGACATCGCGATGGAGCTGGACTCGCTGGTGGTCACGCGCGATTCGATCGTCGATGGCGATGGCTATGCGCTCCTGCCTATCGCACCGATCGCACAGGATATCGCGGAAGGGCGGCTGACCGCCGTCCCGTTGCGGCCCGGCCTGTCCCGCACGCTCTATCTCGCCTCGAAGACGGGCACCCCGCTCAGCCTCGCCGCGCGAGAGCTGGCTAAGGCGATCCGCGGCCAGGCCAAGCAGCTCGTCCGCTCGGGACGCTGGCCCGGCGGCACCGTCTGAGGGTTTCTTTTCCTCGACGCTGCCGGCCCAGGTCATAAACGAACCCATCTATACCGTTCGCGCATACAGGCTAAGCCGCCCGCACAGGCCGGGCACGGTTGGCCAAGGCGTGGGCAGCGGCGCACAATGCGTAGGCACGGACGAGCAGTCCCGTGCGTCACGCGAGCGACAACGGTCAGGGTATGCGGCACAGCATCGAGACGCTCGGCACCGAGTTGCGCGACGATCAGGTCCTGATCGTGACGCTGAACCGGCCCGAGGTACGCAACGCCATGAACACCCAGATGGGCCGCGACCTGCGCGCAGTGTTCCGCCCGCTGGTGTTCGAGCCGGGTGACCTGCGTTGCGTCGTGCTGACGGGCGCCGGCGACAAGGCGTTCTGCGCCGGCGGCGACCTCAAGGAGCGCAACGCGATGACCGACGAGGCGTGGCGCGCCCAGCACGCCATCTTCGAGGACGCGGTCTATGCCATCATGGAATGCCCGGTGCCCGTGATCGCCGCCGTCAACGGTGCCGCCTATGGCGGCGGCTGCGAGATGGCGCTGGCCTGCGACTTCATCTACGCCGCCAAGGGCGCCCGCTTCGCGCTGACCGAGGTGTCGCTCGGCATCATGCCTGGAGCCGGCGGCACTCAGAATCTGCCGCGCGCGGTCGGCGCGCGCCGCGCCAAGGAGCTCATCCTGTCTGCCCGCGCCTTCAGCGCGGAGGAAGCGTACGGCTGGGGCATGGTCAACGAGCTCTGCGCGACCGACGCGCTCATGCCCGCCGCGTTGGAGACTGCGGCCGCCGTCGCGGCCAATGCGCCGATCTCGGTTCGCCAGGCCAAGGCGTCGATCCACTATGGCATGCAGTCCGACCTGCGCACCGGCCTGAGCTACGAGATCCAGGCCTACAACCGCATGGTCGGCACCGAGGACCGGCTCGAGGGCGTGCGCGCCTTCAACGAGAAGCGCAAACCCGAATTCAGGGGCCGCTGAGAAAGCCCGATGCGAGAGGCACCGCCATGAGCGTCGACGTCCAATTGCGCGAGATGGGCATGCGCGACGGCCTGCAGAATGTCGGCACCGTGCTGCCCACCGAGGCGAAAAAGGCATGGTGCACCGCCGAGCACGCGGCTGGGGTGCGCGAAATCGAGGTCTGCTCCTTCGTCCCGCCCAAGCTGGTGCCCCAGTTCGCCGACGCGGCCGAGGTGGTCGCCCACGCACTGACCCTCGACGGGCTCACCGTCGCCGCGCTGGTGCCCAACCTCAAGGGCGCGCAGCACGCCGTCGAGGCTGGCGTGCACAAGGTCAACTACGTCCTGTCGGCCAGCGAGGCGCACAACCGCGCCAATGTCCGCCGGCCGCTCGAGGAGTCGGTCGACGACTTCGCCCGGATCGTCGATTTCGTGAGCGGCGAGCCGGTCGACCGCCGGCCGCACGTCACCGCAGGTATCGCCACCGCCTTCGGCTGCACCATTCAGGGCGAGGTCGACGAGGACCACGTGGTCGCGCTCGCCGGGCAGCTCGCCGCGCTGGGTGCCGACGAGATCCTGCTCGCGGACACGGTGGGCTACGGCGACCCCGCCAAGGTGCACCGGCTGGTCACCGCCGTGCGGGCCGTGATCGGCGACCTGCCGATGGGCCTGCACCTGCACGACACGCGGGGCCTGGGCATCGCCAACGCGCTGGCCGGCTGGGAGTGCGGGATCCGCCGCTTCGACGCCTCGCTCGGCGGGCTCGGTGGATGCCAGTTCGCGCCCGGCGCCACGGGCAACGTAGTGATGGAGGACATGGTGTTCATGTTCGAGAGCATGGGCGTGCCCACCGGGATCGACGTCGAGGCACTGATGGCGATCCGCGGCAATTTGGTCGAACAGCTGCCCGACGCCGCTTTCGAGGGTGCGCTCGCCCGGGCCGGGCTGCCCAAGGGTTACATGCCCGGCCGGCGACGCGGCGGACGGGAAGAGGTCAGCACCGATGCCTGAGGGCAAGCACTTCGCAGACGGGGCGCCCAGCGTCCCGGTCGACCGCGACTACCCCGAGATCCGCGACGCGGTCGCCGCGATCTGCGCCCGGTATCCAGGCGCGTACTGGCGCCGGCTCGAAGACGCTCGCGCGTATCCGCAGGAGTTCGTCGACGCCTTGACCGAGGCTGGCTACCTGGCCGCGCTGATCCCCGAGGAGTACGGTGGTTCCGGGCTGCCGATCCGCGCCGCCGCGGTGATCCTCGAGACCATCCACGCCGCGGGCTGCAACGCCGGCGCCTGCCATGCCCAGATGTACATGATGGGCACGGTGCTGCGGCATGGCTCGGACGACCAGAAGCGGCGCCTCCTCCCCGACATTGCCGCCGGCAAGGTCCGCCTGCAGGCTTTCGGTGTGACCGAGCCGACCACCGGCTCCGACACCACCAGGCTCAAGACCCGCGCCGAGCGCGACGGCGACCTCTACCGCATCTACGGCCAGAAGATCTGGACTTCGCGTGCGCGCCACTCGGACCTGATGCTGTTGCTCGCACGCACCACGCCGGCCGACCGGGTCTCGCGCCGCACCGAGGGGCTGTCGGCCTTCCTGCTCGACATCAACGCCAACCTCGGCAACGGCCTCGACATCCGGCCCATCGACACCATGGTCAACCACTTGACCAACGAGGTGTTCTTCGACGGCGCCGAGGTACCGGTCGAGAACCGGATCGGCGAGGAGGGGGAGGGCTTCCGCTACATCCTCGACGGCATGAACGCCGAGCGCATCCTGGTCGCCGCCGAGGCGATCGGCGACGCGCGCTTCTTCATCGACAAGGCCACCGAGTACGCCAAGGAGCGCGAGGTGTTCGGCCGCCCGATCGGCCAGAACCAGGCGATCCAGTTCCCCATCGCCCGCGCCTATGCCGAGATGCGCGCCGCCGACCTGATGAACCGTACCGCCGTGACCCTGTTCGACGCCGGCCTGCCCTGCGGCGAGGAGGCCAACATGGCGAAGCTGATCGCCTCCGAGGCGGCGTGGAACGCGGCCGAGGCCTGCATGCAGACCCACGGCGGCTTCGCCTACGCCCGCGAATACGACATCGAGCGCAAGTGGCGCGAGGCCCGCCTGACCCAGATCGCGCCGATCTCGACCAACCTGATCCTCAGCTACATCGGCCAGCACGTCCTGGGCATGCCCCGGTCGTTCTGAGGGTTCCTGCCCACCGAGAAGGCGAAGCCTCCGTCCATATCTTTGAGAAAGACTGGATCTTTGAGAAAGACTGGCGTCCCCTAGGGGAATCGAACCCCTGTTTCCGGCGTGAGAGGCCGGCGTCCTGGACCGCTAGACGAAGGGGACGCGGTCTCGAAGCGAGAGTGGAGATATCAGAGCCGCGCGCTTCTTTTCAAGCCCCGGGCGCGCGAATCGCGGTGCGGGCGCACGGTGTTCCGCCGATGTGCGGAGCGTCGGCGTGCCGGTTCGGTGTTTCCGCCTTGTTGCAGGCCGACCGATCGGTCAACATGCTCACACCATATTTCTGGCTGGGCCGTCCGGCACCGGGCGACGGACGAAACGCAGGGGTGTGTCCGCGAGGCCATCCGCCGCAGCCATATCGGGGAGGGATACCATCGCCATGTTTTCGAAGGCCACCGGGCTCGGCGCCGCCGGGCCCATCGAGGCCGTGCCTGCCGTCGACCGCGGCCGCGGCATGCGCACCGTCGTCGCATCGGACACGACCGTCCATGGCGAACTCGTCGGGTCGGGCGAGATCCGCATCGAGGGGCAGGTCGAGGGCACGATCCGGTGCGGCGTTTTGGTGATCGGCAAGTCGGGCCGCGTCGAGGGCCGGGTCGAGGCCGGCGCCGTTCGTATCGCCGGCCGTTTCCGGGGCGAGGTCAAGGCCGGTACGGTCGCGATGGCCGCGACCGCCGAGGTGCGCGGCGATGTCGAGGTGCGCGACACGCTGTCGATCGAGCCGGGTGCGGTGTTCGAAGGCCGGACGCGCCGCGCCAAGGCGGCCGGCGTCGCCCGCACCGGGGCCGCCATGCCCGGCGAGGCGGCGGTCGTCGCCTGACGCCATGCGGTCGAGCGAACCGGAGCCGCCTCGGCTTGCGGGATCGCGGCTCAGCCCGCCGCCAGCCGCTCGGCGGCCGCGACCATGGCGTCGACATCCGCCTCGCGCGTGTCGAAGGCGGTGACCAGCCGCACCGTGGTGCCGGCCGCGTCGGCGCCCCAGCGGTAGAAGCCGAACCCCGCCGCCTCGATCCCGTCGGCCATGGCCAGCGGCAGTCGGGCGAAGATTTCGTTCGCTTCGACCGGGTGCAGCAGCGAAACGCCGTCGAGCGCGCCGAGCCCCGCGGCCAGCCGCGCGGCCATGGCGTTGGCGTGGCGCGCGTTGCGCAACCACAGATCGTCGCGCAGATAGGCGTCGAGCTGCGCCGACAGGAAGCGCATCTTGGAGAACAGGTGCCCGCCGCGCTTGCGCCGGAAGCCCATGGTTTCGGCCAGCGCCGGGTCGAACAGCACCACCGCCTCGGCCGCGAGCGCGCCGTTCTTGGTTGCACCCAGCGACAACGCGTCGACGCCCGCGCGCCAAGTGATCTCCGCCGGGGTGCGGCCGAGCGAAGCCAGCGCGTTGGCGAAGCGCGCCCCGTCCATGTGCACGCGCAGGCCGTGGCCGCGCGCCACCTCGGCCAGCGCCGCGATCTCGGCCGGCCGGTACACCGTGCCCGCCTCGGTCGCCTGGGTCAGGCTCAGCGCCGCGGGCTGGACGTGGTGCACCTCGCCGGCGCCCGACGCCGCCAGCGCCGCGTCGAGCGCCGCCGGCGTCAGCTTGCCGTCGGGTCCGTCGAGCGGCACCAGCTTGGCGCCGCCGGTGTAGAGTTCGGGCGCGCCGCATTCGTCGGTCGCGACATGCGCCGCCGCGTGGCAGTAGATCGCGCCCCAGGGCGGCGCCATCGCCGCCAGCGCCAGCGCGTTGGCGGCGGTGCCGGTGGCCACCGGGAACACCGCCACCGCGCGCTCGAACACGTCGCTCAGCCGGTCGCGCAGCCGCGCGGTAATCGCGTCGTTGCCGTAGGGCAGCGCGGCGCCGCGGTTGGCGTCGCGCAGGGCCGCCAGGATCTCGGGCGAGGCCCCGGCGACGTTGTCGGACATGAAGTTCATGCGACCCGCGCCGCGGCTGATTCGGGACCGAGGGGACCGACGCGCCGGGTCAGGCGCTCGCGGTCGAGCGGCGCCGCGAGGTGCCAGCAGCGCCGCGGGACTTGGTGGCGGGCTTCTTGGCACCGCCGGACTTGGCCCGGCCTTTCGCCGTTTTCGCGCCCGCGGCTGCGCCTTCCTTTTGCGCGAGCCGCTCGCTCGGCGGCTCGGTCACCGACTTGGTCGGGCGGCGCGACCCCTCGACCATGCCGCCGATGCCGGTGGCGAACAGCGTCACCTGCAGCGTCTGGCGCATCGACTTGTCGAGGGCCGAGCCGAAAATGAGGTTGGCGTTGCTGTCGACGTTCTGCAGCACGCGCGCCACGGCCTCGTTGATCTCGTGGATGGTCGTGTCCTTGCCGCCGGTGACGTTGACGATCACGCCGCGCGCGCTCTCGAGCTTGATGTTGGCCAGCAGCGGGTTGGTGACCGCGAGGTCCGCGGCCTCGCGCGCCCGCC
>CAZMTC010000010.1:0-19752 GCA_964569105.1 uncultured Alphaproteobacteria bacterium
GAACCCCGACAAGTTCGCCGCCATCACCCGCTGGGGCCGCTTCGAGCAGGTCGAGCGCGGACTGGCCGCCGCCGACGAGGCGGGGCTGGCCGTGAAGATCAACGCCGTCGCGCTGCGCGGCGTCAACGACGACGAGTTCGAGCGCATGGTCGAGTGGTGCGGCGAACGCGGCTACGACCTGACCTTCATCGAGGTCATGCCGATGGGCGACATCGGCGGCGAAATGCGGCTCGACCAGTACCTGCCGCTCTCCATGGTGCGTGCGCAGCTCGCCAGGCGCTGGACGCTCGAGGACACCGAGGAGCGCACCGGCGGCCCGGCGCGCTACGTCCGGCTGGCCGAGACCGGCCAGCGCATCGGCTTCATCACGCCGATGACCCACAATTTCTGCGAATCGTGCAACCGGGTGCGCCTGACCTGCACCGGCACGCTGTTCATGTGCCTGGGCCAGGAGGACGCCGCCGACCTGCGCGCGCCCTTGCGCGAATCGGACGACGACGCCCGCCTCCACGCCGCCATCCGCGAGGCGATCTCGCGCAAGCCCCAGGGCCACGACTTCGTCATGGACCGGCGCCACACGCGGACGAGCGTGGGGCGGCACATGAGCGTGACCGGGGGCTGAGGGGGCCGATTTCTCTCGTCCCGCAACTGTCGTCCCGGGACTTGACCCTGCGGCATTCACACATCGCGTCGTTGCGGCGCCACGCGCGCCCGCCGGAGGCAGCGGAGAAGCAGCCGGATGCGGCGCCGGTGCGTCCCTCGCGACGGCCCCTACGGGGCCTCCTCGGGAAGAGGCCCGAAGGGTATGAATCCCGGCCTCGTTCCTGGTGCGGCCGTCACCACGGTGCCATATCCCGAGGAGGCGCGAAGCGCCGTCGCGAGGGACGCATCGATCCGCCCGCTACTTCTTGAACACCACCTGATGCGCGAATCGGTCGCCGTCGGAGATGGTGAGCTGCTCGAAGCCGAGCATATTGAGCAGGTCGAAGAAGGTGAAAAAGTCCTCGACCCCGTGGTCGGTGAAGGCCGGGGTGGTGCGGGCGACACCCGTGAGTTGGGCGAGCAGCGCGCGGGCCCGATAGAGCGTGTTGTAGCGGCCGTCCTCGAGCCCGACGACGATCAGCTTCTCCGCCTCGGTGCCCTTGGCGTAGACGGCGAAGGGCGGCGGATAGGGGTTGTTGAGCATCTGGTTGGTTATCGCGGTGACGAAACCGATGCGTCGCGAGCGGTCGGCCTCGGGCAGGACGATGGAGCGTACGGTGTACTCCTCGACATGCCGCGGCACCGGGTAGTAGTAGCCGGTGTGGCGGTCGTGGCGCTCGACCGGCGTCTCGGTCTGCGCGGCGGCGCCGGCCGCGGCCAGGCACAGCGCGAGCGTCGTCGCGATGCGGATCGACATGGAAGCCCCTCCTCTGTTCCGTATCCTCCCCCCGGTGCAGCAGGATGACGGGACGGCTTTCCTTTGGCAATCGCACATGCGCGACGTGCGGCGTGCGGTTTGGCGCCCGGTAGGGCGATGCCTATACTCGCCCGCCTTTGCCATTCAGGGTGAGCCATGGCCCGCTCCAAGATCGCCTTCGCCGCCGCCGACAACCCCAGCGCCAAGGAGGCGATGGAGCGCCTCACGGCGCGCTACGAGCACGTTCCGCCCGACGAGGCCGAGGTGATCGTCGCGCTGGGCGGCGACGGCTTCATGCTCGTGACGCTGCACAGCACCATCGGTCGGCCGGTGTCGGTTTACGGCATGAACCGCGGTTCGGTCGGCTTCCTCATGAACGAGTACGGCGAGGACGACCTGATGGAGCGGCTCGCGAACGCCGCCGAGGCCAGGATCCACCCGCTGCGCATGCGCGCGACGACCATCGACGGCGAAACCGTCGAGGGGCTGGCGATCAACGAGGTGTCGATGCTGCGCGAGACGCGCCAGACGGCGAAGCTGCAGCTCCGCATCGACGGCGTCATGCGTCTGCCCGAGCTGATGTGCGACGGCGTGCTGGTCGCGACCCCTGCCGGGTCCACCGCCTACAACCTGTCGGCGCACGGGCCGATCATCCCGATCGGCGCCGAGTTGCTGGCCGTCACCCCGATCAGCGCCTTCCGTCCGCGTCGCTGGCGCGGCGCGCTGCTGCCCGACCACATCACGGTCAAGGTCGAGGTGCTGGAGGCCGCGAAGCGCCCGGTCTCGGCGGTCGCCGACTACACCGAGGTGCGCGACGTGGCGGAGGTCGAGATCCGTCAGGAGCGCGAGGCCGCCCTGAGCCTCCTGTTCGACCCCGAGCACAACCTCGAGGAGCGGATCATCAAGGAACAGTTCCTGCCGTGACGGCGCTTCCGTCGATCCGCACCGGCCCTGGCCGCCGGAGCCGGCCGTGACGGTGGAAGGCGCCTTGCCGGCTACCCGGCGTCAGCGTGTGGCGCGGTTCGGGCTGACGCTCGGCATCGGCACGGTGGGCGGGGCACTGGCGAACGCCTTCGACCTGCCGCTGGCCTGGATGATCGGCGCCATGTGCTTCACCACGGCGGCCTCGCTGATGGGCGCCCCGCTGTTCATGTACATGACGCTGCGCGGTGCCATGGTGGCGATCCTGGGTGTCATGCTGGGCAGCGCCTTCGCGCCCGAGATGGCAGGCCGCCTGGGCCAATGGCTGCCCACCATCGGCGCGCTGTTCGTCTACTGCCTGCTGGTCACGCTGACGCTGATGGTGCTGTTCCACAGGCTCGCGGGCTACGACTGGGTGACCTCGTTCTTCGCCGCCAGTCCTGGCGGGCTCAACGAGATGGTGATCGTGGGCGGCCAGGAGGGCGGCGACGACCGCACGATCTCGCTGATCCACGGCGCGCGTGTGCTGTTCGTGGTGCTGGCGGTGCCGTTCGCCTTCGCGCTGCTGGGCGGCTACGAGCAGGGCGACCGGCCGCCGGTGGGCGGGCCGCTGCTCGACATCTCGCTCGAGGCGTTCGCCATCCTCACCGCCTGCGGCGTGGTCGGTGCGTTCGGCGCCAAGGCGCTGCGCATCCCCGCCGCGATGGTCACCGGCCCCATGATGCTGAGCGCCGCCGTGCACCTCGCTGGCTGGTCCGACGCCAAGCCCCCGGTCGAGCTGGTCGCGGCGGCGCAGGTGGTGATTGGCTGCGCCATCGGCCAGCGCTTCGCCGGCGTGCCCGCGGCGCGGGTGGCCCGGACGCTAGGCGTGGCGGTGTGGGCGACGGTGGTCATGCTGGCGATCACGGTGGTCTTCGCCCTCGCGCTCGACCCGCTGGGCGTGGCCAGCTTCGAGGCGGTGGTACTGTCCTTCGCGCCGGGCGGCCTGGCCGAGATGAGCCTGATCGCGCTGGCGCTGGGCGTCGACGCGGCGTTCGTGTCGACCCACCACATCGTGCGCATCGTCATCCTGGTGATCCTGGCGCCGATGGCCTTCCGCGCCGTGCGCCGGCGGATCGAGGCGCGACGAGGCGCGCTTGGCGACGACGGGCGCTAGGGCGTAGGCTGGGGGGAATTCCCGACCCCAGGCCCGACCCGAGGGAGGACGCCATGGCGCAAGCCGCGACCCGGGACGCCGACCCCTATGCGACGCTGGAGACCGCGCCGCGCGAGGCCATCGCGGGCTTCGACCTGCGTGCGTTGGACCGTTCGTTCCTCGACGACCCGTTCCCGCTCTACCACGCCCTGCGCCGCTGGGACCCCGTGCGCGCGATGCCCGACGGGACCCGGTTCCTGACCCGCTGGGCCGACTGCGACGCCATCTACCGCGACCACAAGCGCTTCAGCTCGGACAAGAAGGTCGAGTTCCGCCCCAAGTACGGCGACAGCCCGCTCTACGAGCACCACACGACCTCGCTGGTGTTCAACGACCCACCGCTGCACACCAAGGTCCGCAAGCTGGTGGCGCCGGTGTTCACGCCGCGCGCGCTCGAGGCGCTGCGCCCGCGCGTCGAGGAGCTGGTCGACGAGCTGCTCGACAATTTCGAGGACAAGCGCGAGATCGACCTGATCGCCGACTTCGCTGCCGCCGTGCCGATCCGGCTGATCGGCGACATCCTGGGCGTGCCCGAGGACGAGCGCGAGCCGCTGCGCGACTGGTCGCTGATCATCCTGGGCGCGCTCGAGCCGACGCTCACCGAGGAGCAGACGGCAGCCGGCAACAAGGCGGTCGAGGACTTCAAGGACTATCTGCGGCGCCTGATCGCCGAGCGGCGGCGCAATCCCAATCCCGACGAGCGCGAGATCCTGACCAGGATGATCGCGCTGCACGACGAGGACCCGGAGTTCACCGAGCTCGAGCTGCTGCACAACTGCATCTTCCTGCTCAACGCCGGGCACGAGACGACGACCAACCTGATCGGCAACGGCATCGACCTGCTGCTGCGCCACCCCGACGCGATGCGCGAACTGCACGCGGATCCGGCGCTGATCGACACGGCGGTCGAGGAGTTCCTGCGCATGGAGAGCTCGAACCAGCTCGGCAACCGCCGCTGCGTCGAGGCGGCCGAGGTGGGCGGCGTGCGCTTGGAGCCGGGCGAGCTGGTGACCCTGTGCATCGGCGCCGCCAACCGCGACCCGGAGCGCTTCCCCGACCCGGACACGCTCGACATCCGCCGCAAGCCCAACCGGCATCTGGCCTTCGCAGGCGGCATCCACACCTGCGCGGGCGCATCGCTCGCGCGCATGGAAGGGCAGGTCGCGATCGGCAAGATGGCCGCGCGCTTCCCCAATCTCGAGCGCAACGGCGAGTTCGTGCGCGGTGGCCGGGCGCGGTTCCGCGGCTTCTACAGCTATCCCGTGCGACTCTGACGACCCACGCCGCCCGCGCTAGGACGGCGTTAACCGTTGTGATATAGAAATGAATTAGATTTCGGGCGGATCGGCCCCGCAACCGCGTGACGGCAACGACACGGCGGGGCGTCGGGTTACACCAAGGGGAAGGTCGCATGGATCGGCTCATCCGCCGTAGCGTTCTGATGGGCGTCGCGCTGCTCGTGGCGGCGTGCATGGAGAGCGTTCCGACACCGCCCCCACAGGCCGAAACGCCGGCGCCCGAAGCGGCCGAACAGACGGCAGCCGAGCCGCCCGCGCAGCAGACGGCCGAGGTCCGGGCCTACAGTCCCTACTCCACGATCCTGGACGGCAGCGTGTTGCTGACCCAGCCCTATGCGCTGCTCACCGGCGACGACGCGACGGCAGGCGACGAACCGACGGACGAGATCGAGGCCGACGACCCGGTGGCCGCGGCCGACCCGGCCGAACTCTACGAGGATGGCGGTGACCTGGCCGAGCGCACGCACGCCGCGCTCGCCGAAGCCCGGCTGCCGGCCGACCAAGTCGGCTTCATGGTGGTCGACCAGGAGACCGGCACGGTGCTGGCCGAGCACAACGCCGACGCCGGCTTCATCCCGGCCTCCGTCACCAAGGTGCCCAGCACCGTGACCGCGCTCGACGTGCTCGGCGGGGACTACCGCTTCCGCACGGTGATGGCGATCGACGGCACGGTGACGGACGGCACGCTGGAGGGCGACGTCTATCTGTGGGGCGGCGGCGACCCGATGCTCGAGCCCGTCGACCTCGCCGCGTTCGTCCGCGCACTGGGCGAGCACGGGATCCGGAAGGTGGAGGGCCGCTTCGTCTACGACGACAGCTACCTGGTCACGGCCGAGGCGATCGACCCCAACCAGCCGGACGACGCCGGCTACAACCCGTCGGTCGGCGCGCTATCGCTGGCGTTCAACCGTGTACGGCTCAAATGGTCGCCGGCCAAGGGCGGCGGCTTTGTCGCCAAGGCGGTGGCGCATTCGAACGAGCTCGCCGTACCGGTGCGGTCGGTGTCGCTGAGCGTCGCGGGCGCGGACGCCTCGCGCTACATGCGCTTCGAGCATGCCGCCGGCGCCGAGGGCGAGGAGGCGTGGCTGGTCGGTCCGTCGCAGCGCCGGGGCGGGACGCGCTGGCTGCCGGTGCGCTATCCGGGCCGCAACACGGCGGGCGTCCTGCGCGCGATCGCCGCCGACGCCGGCATCGAGCTGCCGGAGCCGGAGCCCGGAGCGGTCCCCGAGCAGGCCCAGGCCGTCCATCAGCACGAGAGCCGGCCCCTGTCCGAGATCCTGCCGCGGGTGCTCAAACACTCGAACAACATGGCGACCGAGCTGATCGGTCTGGTCACTACCCGCCAGATGCTCGGCGAAGCGCGCACCCTGCGCGGCTCGGGCGACGCGACCGCCGGGTGGCTGCATTCGAAGATGCCGCTGACCGACTGGGACGGCTTCCTGCTCGCCAACCACTCGGGGCTGAGTTCGGACTCGCGCATGTCGCCGCGCCACATGATGGCGGTGCTCGACTATGCCTTCGCGCGGCCGCACGGCGGCGTCGCCTACGCCTCCATGTTGCCCAGGAAGTGGAAGACCGCCTGGGCCAAGGAGCATGCCGGCATCCCCAAGGACGCGGCGATCCGCGCCAAGAGCGGCACCATGTACTACGGCCGCGGCCTGGCCGGGGTGATCAAGACGCCCGACGGGCGCCGCCTGCTGTTCGTCTACTTCGCCTCCGACTTGGCGGCGCGCGATGCCTACGACGCCGACCCCGACCGCCTGGCCCCGTGGAACACCCGCAAGGCGCGCGGCTGGCTCAAGCAGGCCAAGACGCTCGAACAGCAGCTCGTCGCCATCTGGTCCTCGGCGCCGGTGACGCTGCAGGTGCGCGAGCCCGACGACAGGCGGACGCCGGTGCCCGCCCGCTCCAAGGCCGAGGCGATCCCCGCCGAGGTGGCGGCGAACTAGCGCGTCCGACCGCATTGACGCCGCGGGCCGGGCGCGCCTTATTGAGCATCGGGCCCACCCGCGCCGGAGCGCCGCCATGCCGTCCTTCGACATCGTCTCCAAGACCGACCTGGCCGAGGTCGACAACGCCGTCGCAAACGTCATGCGCGAGGTCGCGACCCGGTTCGATTTCAAGGGCAGCGCGTCCGCCATCGAGCGCCAGGGCGAGACGCTGACCATTACCACCGAGGACGACACCCGCCTACGCCAGCTCCACGAGCTGCTCAAGGGCCACCTGACGCGGCGCAAGGTCGACGCCGGCGTGCTCGAGTTCAAGGATCCCGAGCGCGCCTCGGGCAATACCCTGCGCCAGACGGTGGTCATCCGCCAGGGCATCGACCAGGAGCTGGGCAAGCGCATCGTCAAGGAGCTCAAGGGCTCCAAGCTCAAGGTCCAGGTCGCCATCCAGGGCGACGAGCTGCGCGTGAGCGGCAAGAAGCGCGACGACCTGCAGGCGGCGATCCAGCACGTCAAGGACATGAAGATCGACCAGCCGCTGCAATACGTGAACATGCGCGACTGAGGCATATCTCACCTGGGCGCGACGGGCCATTATGGGGCGCGGCACCCCTGGCGGGATAGGTGGTCTAACGGGCTGAGGTGCGGCCTGGGCGCACGGATAGCGGGTCGCACCTGTGGGCTTCCCGAAAGCCCGGGCAGAACAAGATCGCGCGCCTTGAAAATGCGCTGGACGACCAGATGACTGGCGCCGAGATGGCGGAGCGATGCACCGAGGCAGGGCAGTATTGCTATCACAATGGCCCCGTGCGATGCTTTTTTGACGACAAATCAGGAAGTTAGGTGCTCAATCGGTGCTCACCAATCGAGCATAGGTTGAAGCGCAACAGCAGGGGATAATCATGGGTTACTGCGCCAAGTTTGGATTTCTGCTTTTGGTTGGATTCCTGACCGCCGGATCCGCCGGCGCCGATACGTACCGTGCCACGTTCGTGGCGGGACATCCGCCGCACCTCCCATGGGTCAAGCTCGTCAAAGAGCTTTACATTCCGACGGTGAACAAAAGCCTCGCCGAGTCCGGAGAGCACGAGATCGAGTGGACAGAGGCCTATGGCGGCAGCGTGGCCAAGGTCGGCGGTGTGTTGGAATCGGTCGAAGCAGGCGTTGCCGAGATGGGCATCGTGTATTCGCTCTTCGAACAGGACAAGCTGCCGCTTCAGAACATTACCTACGTGACACCGTTCGGTTCGAACGACCTGGAGCTGGTGACCCGCATCATCCGCGAGCTCTATCAGGAAATTCCGGCGATGCGGGCATCCTGGCATCGCCACAACCAGGTCTTCATCGCGCCGATCGGCCTCGATACCCATTACCTGCTGACCAAGTTTCCGGTCGACTCGGTCAAGGATCTCGACGGGCGCAAGCTTTCGGGCGCGGGCGCCACCTCCAACTGGATTGCCCCGGTGGGCGCGGTGGCGGTGCAGGGTAACTTTGCCGTCCACTACAACAACCTGAAAACAGGGGTCTATGACGGCTTGGTGAACTTTTCCACCGGCGCGTTCCCCAACAAGCTCCACGAGGTAGCTCCGTACGCGACCAAGGTCGATTTCGGCGCGCAGCTCGTCGGCGGCATTTCCGCCAACAAGGATTGGTGGGACGGACTGCCGGACGAGGTGCAGAAGGCCCTGCTGCAGGCTGGCGAGCTCTATAGGGTCAAGCTGTCGGAGATGCTGCAGGGCTTCGCCCAGAAGGCCGAGGCGATGATGGCCAAGCAGGGTGCCACGTTCTCCGAACTGCCCGCCGACGAACGAAAGGAGTGGGCGCGGTCGCTTCCAAACATTGCCCAGCAATGGGCTGAACGCACCGAGCGGGAAGGGCTGCCGGCGGACAAGGTGCTCGAAGCCTACATGGAGAAGCTGCGCGCCGCCGGTGTCGAGTTGCCGCGGCAATGGGACGAGGAGTAGTGCGGCGCCGGCCTTCAGGCAGGCCAGACACTCCTGACGGATCGCGGTAAAGGAGCGACGCATGAAAATGCCGGAGAAGGTGCCGATCCGGGTGACCGCCGTCTGCCCCACCCAGACCCGGGCGGATGTGACGGCTCGCCAGCATGGGATCGTCATCGACGAGCCGGAGGCGCGCCACGGCACCGACGCGGGCATGCTGCCCCTCGAGGTGCTGATGGCCTCCTTGGCGGGCTGCACCAATGTGATCGCCAATTGGATCGCGCGCGACATGGGGATCGAGTTGCATGAGGTTCACGTCGATGTAGATGCGACCCTCGATACGCGGGGTATCACCGGCGACAGGCAGCTTGCCGTGCCCTTTCCGAGCATTGCCCTCAAGGTAGCACTCAAGACCGAGGCCAGCCCCGAGCAGATGGAGACGCTCAAAGAGCAACTGCGATGGCGTTGTCCCGTCTCGGCGACGTTACGTTCGGCCGGGAGCGAGATCGTCGAGACGTGGGACATCGACTATGTCTGATCGCGTAGCCAAGACACTGACATGAACAGAGTTGACAGGGCGGCCTCGCAGGGACCTCGTCGCCGATTCTCTTTCGGGGCCGTAAGCGCCGGTCTCGACGCGTTGGGAACGGTGTGGATCTTCGCCCTCATGATCCTGATCGTGGCTGACGTGGTCGGCCGCACGCTGTTCCTTGCACCCATCCCCGGCGTTACCGAGCTCGTCAAGCTCTCGATCGTGGGCATCGTGTTCCTGCAGATCGGCCATACCCTGCGGGCGGGCCGCATCACCCGCACCGACATGATGATCGGACGGCTGCGCAGGCGGATGCCACGCGTCGGTCACGCTGCCGAGGTCGTAATCCATCTGGCCGGGGCCACTGTCTTCGCCCTGATCTTCGAGGCCAGCCTCCCGTTCTTCGAGCGATCCATCACAGCGGGAGAAAATGTCGGGACGCATGGCTATTTCGTTGCCCCCGTCTGGCCGGTGCGGCTGATCATCCTCGTGGGCTCCGCCGTCGCCGCGCTCGAATTCCTGATCGAGGCGGCGAGCCATCTGATGGTCGCGCTCGGCAGACGCGCGCCGTCCGCCGCCGACACCGACAGGCCAGTGGCGTGACCGGCTTCGAGATAGGGGCTGCATCGGTCGTCGCGATCCTCGTGCTGATCTACCTCGGCATGCATGTCGGGATTGCCCTGTGCATCGTGTCGCTTGTGGGTGTCTGGGCGGTCAAGGGCAGCTTCGAGCTCGGCACCAAGCTCCTTGCGCTGGCCGCCTACGACGCGGTGGCCGGATACGTGTTCGGGGTCGTACCGCTGTTCGTGCTCATGGGCTTGTTCATAAGCGTCTCAGATATCGGACGCGACACCTTCGATGCCGCCAACGTCCTGTTCCGCAGAGTGCGCGGCGGCTTGGGCATCGCCACCGTCAGCGCGAACGCCGTGTTCGCCGCGGTCACCGGAATTTCGGTGGCTTCGGCCGCCGTCTTCACTCGAGTTGCGATCCCTGAGATGATCCGGCTGGGCTACCGTCCCCGCTTCGCGGTAGGCGTCGTCGCGGGCAGCTCGGTCCTGGGCATGCTGATCCCGCCGAGCCTTCTGCTCATCGTCTTCGCGCTCTTGGCCGAGCAGTCGGTCGGCGACCTGTTTATCGCCGGGATCGTTCCGGGCCTCGTGCTCGCGGGCGCCTTCGCCGTCGGCATCCTTTGTGCCGCTTATTTCCTGCCGCACAAAGTGCGGGCATCGTCGGCGGCCGAGACCGAAGAGGCCGGCGGGGACGAGCAAGCGCACGGGCTCGGCTGGGCTGCGGCCAAGCTCGCACCCTTGGCCGTCCTGGTGATCGCCATCATCGGTGGCATCTATGCCGGCTGGTTCACGCCGACCGAGTCGGGGGCCGTCGGCGCCGCCGGCGCCATGGTGCTGGCCCTGGCCCGGCGCAAACTCGACTGGCAAGGGCTCTGGCGGGTCCTGGTCGAAACCGGCCACATCAGCGTGGCGATCCTGTTCCTGATTATCGCGGCCAACATTTACAGTCGCCTGCTGGCGCTCACGGGCATGCCGGCCTATCTCGGAAGCTGGGTGACCCAGGCCGAGCTCGGGTTCCTAGGCCTGATGCTGATTTACACCTTGGTACTCCTAGTCATGGGGACGTTGCTCGATGCGGTCTCCATCATGCTCATCATGGTGCCCATGGTTCTTCCGATGCTGGCCCCGTTCGACGTCAATCTGGTGTGGTTCGGCATCGTCACCGTGATCGCCGTGGAGATCGGCCTTTTGACGCCACCGCTCGGTCTGTCCGCGTATGTCATCAAGAGTACTTTGGACGATCAGAGAATTTCGCTGTTCGACATTTTTGCCGGTGCCGCGCCCTACGCACTGATCATGCTGGTGGTGCTGGCATTGATCGTCGCGTGGCCGGGCCTCACGCTTATGCTCCTGTGACCCATCCGCCCGCCCAACGTCAGGAACCACGTCAATGAAGCGCAAGTACGTTATTCACCCGACCGAAGCCGAGACCTATTCGCCCCCGCGACATCGAAACACCCTGAACTATCGGCTGGCGGGCAAAGGCGGGCTCGATACCGAGAACGTTACCATCGTCCTCGGCGAGCTCGGCAAGGACAGTGAGGCCGAGTACCACCTGCACGAAAACAGCGAGCAGGCGATCTTCGTCCTCGAGGGCGAGTGCGCGCTGGAGTTCCAGGACGGCGTCAAGGAAACCGCCCGGCAGGAAGATCTCGTGATCCTGCCGCGCGGCCTCGGCCACAGGGTGGTACCGACGACGGAAACCTGCAGGCTGCTGGTAATCTACTCACCCAAGCTCGGTGACGGCGACGTCGTACCGGTCGAGGATTGACCCACCGCCGGTCTCCGGATCACCCAAGCGCGGCGATGACTTCGTCGGCATCCACTACATAGCACAGGGTGGGAAGGATGCGGTCCATGGCGAAGGCGTGGTTTTCGGCATCGTTGCTCGCGCAGCAGTCGCGCAACACGAACACCCGGTAGCCCATGTCGCTGCCGTGGCGCGCGGCCGCTTCGACGACATAGTTGGTCCACAAGCCGAACAGGATCAGGGTGTTGGCGTCGGCATTGTTGAGCGCTTGGGCGAGATTGGTGGTCAGGAAGGGATCCACGCAGGTCTTGTTGAGAACCAGCTCGGTGTCGAGCGGCGCCACCGCATCGTGAATGGCGGCGCCTTCCGTTCCGGCGATCATCGACTTCTGCTGCCGAATGTTGTCCCACAGCGGATTGTCGCGCGGGATGTCCCGGAAGTCGGGCCGCGCCGAGGCTGTGATATGGATGACCGCGCAACCCGCGCTCCGGCCGGCCTGGAGCACGCGGGCCATGCGGTCGAGCATGCCCGACTCTTTGACCTCTTGTGTCGCAGCGACCAAATCATTTTGGACATCCAGCGGTACGATGGCCGTTCGCCGCGCGTCGAGCTTCATAGTTCCCCTCCAATTAGTCGTGTGATTCTGACATTCGCTCGCCGGTCTCGCCAACCGCGCGGTCTGCGCGTTCGCGACTGGTTGCAGAATGGCGCAAAAGCTTACTGTAAGGAACCGACATCGAGGAAGGCTCGACTGCACGCGCACCGCTCCGAGGTACACTCTATGGGCATCGGGGACCTTTTCTGCTTGGCGTAACTCTCTGTTGCAGAGCAGTTATCGCCGATTCAATGCGCCGATGCGCCTTTCTTCCTGGGATATGCGCGACGAGGCCGACCGTTCCCGCAGAATCAGTCCGCCCCGCCGAAGCGGTCGGTCGCGCGGATCAGGGCGTCGAGGATGCCGGGTTCGTCCGAGGCGTGGCCGGCGTCCGGGACGATCTCCAGGGTCGCCTCGGGCCAGCGTTCGTGGAGGTCGATCGCGTTCTGCAGCGGGCAGACCATGTCATAGCGCCCGTGCACGATGACGCCGGGAATGCCCGCGAGCCGGCCGGCGTCCTCGAGGAGCTGGCCGTCGCGCTCGAAGAAGCCGCCATGGATGAAATAATGGAGCTCGATGCCGGCGAAGGCCTCGGCGAACTCCGCCTTGGCGTACTTCTCGACCCGCTCCGGATCCGGATGGAGCGACGAAGTCTCCGCCTCCCACCGCGCCCAGGCCTCCAGGGCCTCGCGCCGCACCCCGGGATCGTCGCCCATGACGCGCCGGTGATAGGCCGCCACCAGGTCCTCGCGCTCCTCGGGCGGAATCAGGCCGTGAAAGCGCCGCGCGGCTTCGGCGAACACACGCGGGGTGCCGAGGCGTGTGTACCAGTCGAGCTCCATGCGGCGCAGCAGGAAGATCCCGCGCAGCACCATCGCGGTGACGCGCGTGGGATGCGCCTCGGCATAGGCGAGGCTCAAGGTGCTGCCCCAGGAGCCGCCGAACAGCATCCATCGCTGGATGCCGAGCGTCTCGCGCAGCGCCTCCATATCGTCGATCAGATGGGCGGTCGTGTTCTCGTCGAGGCCGGCATGGGGCGTGCTCCGTCCCGCGCCGCGCTGGTCGAACAGCACGATCCGCCAGACGTCCGGGTCGAAGAAGCGCCGGTCGTCCTCGGTACAGCCGCCGCCTGGCCCGCCATGGACGAACAGCACCGGCTTTCCGTCCGGATTGCCGCACTGTTCGTAGTAGATCCCGTGGCCCCCAGGCACGCCGAGCCGCTGCGTGTCGTAGGGCTCGATCGCGGGATATCGCTCGCGTCGTTTCCGGGTGTCCACGGCCGCAGCCCTCTCGATCGTGTCGGCGGCAGGGCTTCGGCCGTTCGCGCGAAGCCCCTTCGCCATGCAGATGGACCTTCGGCGGCGGCGACTCAACCGGGACGAGGCGCCACCGGCGGGCTCAGCCCCCGAAGCCGCCACCGGCCGCGACCGGGGCGAGGCGGATCAGGCGCGAGTCCAGCACGGCCGCCTGGCGGTGCTTGACCGCCTCGCGGTAGACCGGGTCGCGGATCATCTCGACGAACGCGGCGACCGAGGGGTATTCGGCGATGAAGCATTCGTCCCAGCGCTCGTCCTCCGGCCCGATCAGCGTCAGCTCGAAGCCGCCGCGCCACACGATGTGGCCGCCCACCCGCGCCAGCACCGGGGCGCTTTCGCGGCCATAGGCGGCGTAGGCCTCGGCGCCGGTCGCCGCGCGCCCGTCGGGATAGGCGGCCTTGTCGCGCAAGCGCACCAGGTTGAGCATGTGGATCGGGCCCGGGCGGTCGTTCTCGCGGAAGGCGGCGAAGGCTTCCTTGGTCGGGTCGATATGGCCGGTCATGCGCTGCCTCGTGTCTCGGCGGTGGTCGGACGAGGCGCCAGCATGGCCGTTTCGCCGGCGGTTGTCGCCCCGGGGGCCCCTACTCCGCCGCCACCGCCTCCTGCTCTCCCACCGCCTCGAGCAGCCACGCGCGGAAGGCGGCGATCTTGGGCTGGTCGGCGGTGTATTCGGGGGCGACGAAGTAGTATGCGGCGTCCGAGTGCAGGCGGATGTCGAAGGGCGCCACCAAGCGGCCGGCGGCGATGTCGTCGGCGACCAGCGTGGTGCGGCCCAGCGCTACGCCCTGGCCGTCGATCGCCGCACCCAGCGCGTGCAGCGCCATGTCGAAGCCGCGGCCGGGCCCAGCTCGCACAGATCTCGGACTACGAGCTCTACGACATCGGCCTGTCCCGCACCGACGCCTGGTTCGAGTCCAACAAGCCGTTCTGGCGCGCCCGAGCCTCCGCGCGCCGAACCCGCCCGGGCCCGGACGCCGCTCCCTCGGCAAAGCCCCCACCGGCCCGGCCTCTCCGGCCCTCCCCGCGGGCGGAGGGCCATTCTCCTCGTTCCACCGACCCGCGCCACCCATTGCCCTCGTCCTGAGTAGCCCGCCGCGGGCGGGCGTATCGAGGGGCGAGGGCAAGCCCGCTCGGTGACCACCGGTCTGCCGCGCCGGTCGCCCTCGCCCCTCGATACGGCCGCTGCGCGGCCTACTCGGGATGAGGGCGATGGGAGTGGTAGCGGGCCAGTGCAACTCTGCGTTAAGCCAACGAAAACGGGGCGGGCCCGAGGGCCCGCCCCGCCGCACCGCGGATCGCGGTGGACCGCGCTCAGACGCAGGCCGCCGTCCCGGCTTGGGAGGGTCAGGCGGCCTTCACCTTCTCCGAGCGGATATAGGCCTGGGCGCAGTGCTCGGCGCAGTAGGACCGACCCGGCTCGGCCTCGGCGCCGCAGAAGTGGAAGCCGCGTTCGCGCGGGTCGCCGATCGGCCACTGGCACCTGGTCCCGCCCGCCGCAGTCGCCTTGGCGCCCCGCGCCAGGTAGTCCGGTTCGGGCTCGACGCTGGGCCGCGGGAAGGCGCGCATCCCCGGCTTGGGCAGCGGCGACGCCATCACCGCCTTGAGCCGCCGGCGCGAAATGGGCGACGGCCGCGAGGGCAGGCCCATCCGATGCGCCTTGCCGACCACGGCATTCTTGGTCACCCCGAGCTGGCGGCCGATTTCCGCCGTGCTCTTGCCCTCGTCCCACAGCTTCTGCAACAGGGCCACGCGATCGGGTGTCCAGGTCATGCCCGTGCTCCTTCTGGAAAACGCTACATCTTGTGGCTTGCGCCATATCTTGCGCGCCACAACAGTAGACACACTATATCCAGGGCAGGGGGCGGATGCGAGTCCTGAATCGCCGAATCGGCCATTTGTCCGGCGTGCGGGGCAGAAAAGGGACCGCCAAGCGTGTTTCGCCGTGGCTCGCGAGCCGATAGGCTCTTCTCCGATTCGGCTCCGAGACACAAGACAGATACAAGATATGGCGTTCCGACTGCCCCGATGGGCCCTATGGTGGAGCGCCGCCGCGGTATTGGCCGCGGCGGTGGCGGTGAGCGAGCCGCCCGACGCGGTCCCGCCGGCGGTGGCCTCACCGACGCGGATCGTGGCCGGCGACGCCGGCTATCCCGAGGGCGTGTTGTGGCACGACGGCGCGCTCTACTGGGCCGAAATGACCGGTGACCGGGTGATGCGGTGGGACGGCGCGGACACCGCCGAGTTCTGGATCCGCGCCGGCTGCGGGCCGACCGCGATCGCGCCGACGCGGGACGGTTTCGCCGTCGCCTGCCATCTCGCCGACATGGTCGTGCGACTGGATGCCGGCGGATCGACGCGCGAGACGGTCCCGGCGGATGCCGAGGGCGCGCCGGTGCGTTGGCCCAACGACATGACCGCCGACCGCCATGGCGGGGTCTACCTCTCGTCGTCCGGCCGGTTCGCGGCGGGCGCGCCGGTCACGGGCCGCCTGCTCTACCTGCCGGCCGAAGGCCCCCCGCGGGTGGTCGCGACGGATCTCCATTACGCCAACGGCGTCGCACTCGCGCCCGACGGAGCGACGCTTTACGCCGCCGAACATATCGGCCGTCGAGTGCTGGCCTTCGACGTCACTGCTCCGGGCGTGCTCGCCGGGCGCCGGATATTCGCCGACTTTCGGACGTTGCCGCCGTCGGGCAGCGACTACGCTCTGACCGGCCCCGACGGCATCGAGGTGACGCCCGACGGACGCGTGCTGGTGGCCGAGTACGGCGCCGGCCGGATCGTCGTGCTCGACGCGGACGGCGACCTGGAGACATTGATCTCGGTCCCGGAGCGTTTCGTGACGAGTTCGAGCCTCGGACCCGGCGGCGCCGTCTACATCACCGGCGTCCGCGCGCTCACCGGCGGTGCCCCCGGCGCGGTGCGTCGGCTGGAGCAGCCGTGACGACGGTATGACCGCTCATGCGAACCTGGCGGTCAGGCCGCCATCGACCACGATCTCGGTGGCCGTCACGTACTTGCCCTCGGGGCCGGCGAGGAACAGCGAGGCGTAGGCCACGTCCCATGCGTCGCCCATCCTGCCGGTGGGGCACTGCGCGTCGCGGGCGGCGATCATGGCGTCGATGCTGTCGCCATACTCGTCGGCGATCACCGCCTGGTGGACCATGGGCGTGTTCATCAGCCCCGGCAGCACGCAGTTGGCACGGATGCCCTTGGCCGCGTACTCCATGGCGACGGCGCGGGTAAAGGGGATTAGGGCGCCCTTGGTGGTGGTGTAGGTGATATAGGAGATGCCGGTCCAGCGGATGCCCGCGACCGACGAGATGTTGACGATGGCGCCGCGCTGGCCGTGCTCGTCGGGTGCGTTGGCCTCCATCAGCGGCAGGCAGCGGCGGCAGGTCAGGTAGACGCTCTTGAGGTTCACGTCCATGACCCGGTCCCAGGTCGCCTCGTCCACCTCTGCAGGGCCGCCGGTCTCGGCGATGCCGACATTGTTGTGCAGCACGTGGACGGTGCCGAAGGCGTCGGTGCAGGCCTCGACCATCGCCTCGACCTCGGCGGCACGACCCACGTCGCAGGCGAAGGTTTCGCACGCACCGCCCTCGCCCCGGACGATCTCTTGGGTCTCGCGCGCGGCGTCGGGGTTGCGGTCGACGGCGAACACCTTGGCGCCCTCGCGGGCGTAGAGCACCGCCGCCGCCTTGCCGTTGCCCCAGCCGGGCCCGACCGATCCCGCGCCGGTCACGATCGCCACCTTGTCCTTCAACCGTTCGCCCATGCTCCCCTCCTCTGTCTCGTGCGCGGTGCGGCGGCACGATACCGGGTTCCCGGCGGCCATGAAATCGTGGCACTTGGGCGCGCCGGCGCGGCGTGCTAATCCGAGGCGGTCATCAGGGAGGCGCGACGCCATGCCGATCAAGAAGGGCATCAAGGACCTCGTGGCCGAGGCCAACGAGGTCATAGAAACCATCAGCGCCGAGGACGCCAAGGGCCTGCACGGGCGCGGCGACGTCGTGTTCGTCGATCTGCGCGACGTGCGCGAGCTGTGGCGCGAGGGCGCGGTACCCGGCGCCTACCATGCGCCGCGCGGCATGCTCGAGTTCTGGGTCGACCCCGAGAGCCCCTATCACAAGGACGTCTTCGCCGCGCAGGACAAGCGCTTCGTCCTGTTCTGCGCGGGCGGGCTGCGGTCCGCGCTGGCCGCCAAGACGCTGCACGAGATGGGACTGGAGAACGTCTGCCACATCGAGGGCGGTTTCGGTGCCTGGAAGGAGGCCGGCGGCCCGACCGAGGCCAAGGAGCCGCCCCAGGCCAAGACGTAGCGCCCCGGGCTCCGGCCGGCATCCGATCGGACCCCGCGGGAGCGCGGCAAGCCAGGGCGACATCGCCAAGCCGGATCTTCGGGCCGTCACGCCGTTCGACCGGTCGTCGCGCCGGTGCGGGCGGATTTTCCGTTCAGGGTCAAAACACTATCTACACGAATTGTTTACCGTACCATGGATACCCTAAAGTGCTGGCCGCAATCCGCCGCCCGTGGACCCCATTGGCGCCAAGGTCCGGGACATCGAATGAGCGATACCACGTCGGATCAGCTTCAAAGCCTGATCGATCTCGCGCGCAGGCATGGCCGAGAACATCGGCGCGTCCTGCTCGAGAACATGACCTCGCTGTTCCTGTCCGAGGAAGGGCGCCTGACCGAGCGCGAGCTCGCGCTCATGACCGACATCCTCAACAAGCTGATCCACGACGTGGAAATGGCGGTGCGCGCGAAGCTCGCCGACCGCTTGGCCGACATGGAGGGCGCGCCGCGCGAGCTGATCGTCAATCTGGCCAACGACGACATCTCGGTGGCGCGGCCGGTGCTGCTGCGCTCGGGCGTGCTCGAGGATGAGGACCTGATCGAGATCGTGCGCCAGCGCACGCACGAGCATATCCTGGCGGTCGCCAACCGAGCCCGGCTGAGCGAAGCGGTGACGGACGCCGTCCTCGACCGCGCCGACGACGAGATCATCGAGACCCTGCTGCACAACGGCGATGCCGCCCTGTCACGCAGGGCGATGGAATATCTGGTCGACCAGAGCCGCCGCGTCGACCGTTTCCAGCAGCCGCTGCTGCGGCGCGACGACCTGCCGCCCGAGTTGGCGCACCGGATGTTCTGGTGGGTTTCCGCGGCGCTGCGCGAGCATGTGATCAAGAATTTCGACATTCCCGAGAGCGAACTCGACGAGCTGATCCGCGAGGCCGCGACCGACGCCATGGACGAAATGCGGCCCGGCGCCGAGAGCGCGGCCGAGCGCCTCGTGCGCCGGCTGGACGACACCGGTGAGCTCACGCCGCGCTATCTGGTCAAGTGCGTGCGTCACGGGCAGATCGCGGTGTTCGTGGCCGCCGTGGGCCACATGTGCCGGCTCGACCGAACCGTATCGCGACGCGTGATCTTCGACCGTGGCGGCGAGGCGCTGGCCGTCGCCTGCCGCGCCATGGGCTTCGACCGCACCGACTTCGCCGCGATCTTTCTGGCGACGCGCGCGCCGGGCGCAGGCAGCCAGGCCGCCGCCGCCATGAACAATATTCTTGGGCTTTACGACTCACTCTCTGATAAGATGGCGAAGCGGGCGCTGGCTTTTTGGCGTCAGGACGCCGAATATACGCAAGCGATCGACCAGATGGCGGTATGATCAGAGGGACCAGATCGCCACGTCGACTGTGATATGGGCGAGAATCGAGTGGGGGACTCGGCCGCCGGGGAACAGAGGGGACGGCGCGAAAGCCAATGACTTCGATCGGACGTCACCGAGACGCCCGGCCCGCGTCGGTCGCGGACCGGGAGGGGGAAGCGCGGGACGATGCCGGCGAGCCGGCGGACAGCATGCGCCGGGATGCGGCGGCTGCCGCGCCGGCCAGGGTCGGTCCCGGCGTCGAAGGCAGGACATTGGCCGCCCCACGCATCCATCGGGCGCCGGGCCCTGGCCAAGCCGGGGGAGCCGCAAGCATGAGTGCATCCGACACCGCCTGGCGCGAAGGACGGGACGGCGCCGAGGCCCCCGGGACCATGGAGGAACAGCTCGACCGCATGGGTCGGGCCCTGCGCACCGCGCGCGCGCAGAACAAGGCGATGCGCGAGCGCATGGAGGATTTCGTCCGCGCCAGCTCGGACTGGGTGTGGGAGATCGACGAGAACGGCGCGATCGTCGACGCCTCCGAGCGCATCGGCGACCTGCTGGGACGGCCGCCCGCTGGCCTGCGCGGCCAGCAACCCCGCCACCCCCCGCGTCTGCATGGCGGCGC
>CAZMTC010000010.1:19762-29026 GCA_964569105.1 uncultured Alphaproteobacteria bacterium
ACATCATCACCGTGGTCGACGAGCACCGCAGCCACTTCCACGAAGTGCTGCAGTTGCGTCAGCCGTTCCGCGGTATCGTCGGCGAAGTGAGCGACCGCACGGGCAAGCGGCGCCGCTGCGAGGTTTCGGGCATCCCGGTGTTCGACGACGCAAGCGGCCGCTTTCGCGGCTATCGCGGCGCCGGCACCGACATCACGAAACAGTACGAGGCCGAGCAGGCACTCAAGCGCTCGGAGGATTTGCTGCGCCAGACGCTCGAGGAGCTCAAGGGCAAGAACCTTCAGCTCGAGATCGCGCTGGCGCAGGCTGAATCCTCGGTCAAGGCGAAGTCGGATTTCCTGGCCAACATGTCGCACGAGTTGCGCACGCCGCTCAACGCGATCATCGGCTTTTCCGAAGTGATGGACAACGAGACTTTCGGGAAGCTGGGCGACGAGCGATACCGCGGCTATGTGCGCAATGTGCTGGAGAGCGGCCGCCATCTGCTCGACATCATCAACGACCTGCTCGACATGGCCAAGCTCGAGTCCGGGCGCTTGGAGATGACCGAGGAGAGCATCGACCTGGGCGAGGTCGCGTCGTCGTGCATGCGGCTGATGTCGGAGCAGGCCGCGGGCGCCAAGCTGCGCCTCACCTCGACCGTACCAAGCGAACGCTTCCTGCTGTGGGGCGACGGGCGTCTGGTCAAGCAGATGGTGCTGAACCTCGTGTCGAACGCCATCAAGTTCACGCCCGAGGGCGGCACCGTGGCGATCGACGCGCGTCCCGCCAGCGAGGGCCGGCTCGCGCTGTCGGTGACGGACACGGGCATCGGCATCGCCCCCGACCAGGTCGACAAGGTGATGGAACCGTTCGCCCAAGCCGACAGCTCGCTGGCCCGCACCCGCGAGGGGACCGGCCTGGGGTTGCCGTTGGTCAAGGCGATGGTCGAGATGCACGGCGGCGAGTTCGTCCTCCACAGCAGGCCGGGCGAGGGTACGACCGCGACCATCCTGTTCCCGGCCGAACGCCTGATGATGGACGCCCAGCAGGGCTGACACCGGTTTACCCGATCCTACCCGATTGCGCCTCCGCCCCCCTCCTCTGCTAGAGTTCGTCGTGACAAGGCGAGCCGGACCCGAGGAGGACGAGGATGCGCGGCACCATCATGGACCATCCGTTGACGCTGGATCAGATCCTGGATCGTGCGGGCACTCTGTTTCCGCACACGGAGATCGTCAGCCGCCGGCCCGACCGCTCGCTCTACCGCACCAACTACGCCGAGTTGTACCGCCGCGCCCGCGCGTTGGGCGAGGCGCTGGTCAAGGCGGGACTGAAGCCCGGCGACCGGGTAGCGACCCTGAGCTGGAACCACTGGGCGCATTTGGAGTGCTATTTCGGCATCCCCGCGGCCGGCGGCGTCCTGCACACCCTGAACCTGCGCCTCCATCCCGACGACATCGCCTATATCGCCGATCATGCCGGCGACCGGTTCATCGTCGTCGACGACGTGCTCCTGCCGCTGCTCGAGCAGTTCGTCGACCGCACGGCGATCGAGAAGGTGATCGTGTTCCGCTTCGGCGGCGAGGACGTGCCCGACAAGCCCGACTACGTCGACTACGAGGACTTCCTGGCCACAGCCACGGGCGACTTCGAGTATGCCGAGGTCGACGAGCGGGACGGCGCGGCCATGTGCTACACCTCGGGCACCACCGGCCGGCCCAAGGGCGTGATCTACACGCATCGCGGGCTGGTGCTGCACTCCTTCTGCGTGTGCATGAAGGACGCGCTGGCGATCTCGATGGACGACTGCCTGCTGCCGGTGGTCCCGATGTTCCACGCCAATGCCTGGGGCATCCCCTTCGCCGCCGTGATGGCGGGCGCGAAGATGGTGTTCCCCGGGCCGCATCTCGACGCGGTCTCCACGCTCGAGCTGTTCAAGGACGAGCAGGTGACCTTCGCCGGCGGCGTGCCGACCATCTGGATGGGCATCCTGCAGGAGATCAAGGCCAACCCGGACAAGTGGCGTGGCCTGCACCCCGAGCTGCGCACGGTGGTCGGCGGCTCGGCCGCGCCCGAGAGCCTGATCCGCGAGTTCGACAAGCTGGGCATCCAGGTGATCCACGGCTGGGGCATGACCGAAACCTCGCCGCTCGGCTCGCTCTCGCATCTCAAGCCCACGATCAAGGCCAAGGACCGCGACGAGCATTTCCAGTACTACGCCAAGCAGGGCTTCCCCCTGCCCTACGTGCATCTGCGCATCCGGGGCGAGGACGGCGAGATCGCCCCATGGGACGGCGAGGCGATGGGCGAGCTCGAGATCCGCGGCCCGTGGATCGCGGGCAGCTACTACGACAACCCCGAGGCCAATGCCGAGCGCTGGACCGAGGACGGCTGGTTCAAGACCGGCGACATCGTGACCATGGACCCCGAGGGCTACATCAAGATCACCGACCGATCGAAGGACGTGATCAAGTCGGGCGGCGAGTGGATCTCCTCGGTCGACCTCGAGAACGCGCTGATGGCGCACCCCAAGGTGGCCGAGGCGGCGGTGATCGCCGTGCACCACCCCAAATGGCAGGAGCGCCCGCTGGCCTGCATCGTGCCGCGCGACCCGGACGACAAGCCCACCGAGGACGAGTTGCGCCGGCACCTCGAGGGCAAGTTCGCCAAGTGGTGGGTCCCCGAGGCCTACGCCTTCATCGACGAGGTGCCCAAGACCTCGGTCGGCAAGTTCCGCAAGCTCGCCCTGCGCGAGCGGTTCGAGGACTGGGAGTGGTCCGAGGAGGCCGAGGCGAGCTGAGCGCTCCGACGTCGCCGGGCTTCCGCCGTCCACCTCCCCGGCCCGCATTGCCGGCAAGGCGAACGGGAAACATTGGGGGAAGGCCCCGTATCCGCGCACATGAAAGCAGGTAACAGAACAGCCGGCGCGCGGCTGCGCATCGTTCTCGAACCCGACATCGCGATCGGTCCGGGCAAGGCGGACATCCTCGAGGCGATCGGGGCGACGGGCTCGATCGCCGCGGCGGGGCGTGCCATGGGCATGAGCTACAAGCGCGCCTGGCTGCTCGTCGAAACCATGAACACCTGCTTCAAGACGCCCTTGGTCGAGACCCGCAGGGGCGGCCATGTCCGCGGAGGAGCCACGTTGACGCCGACCGGCGAACAGGTCCTCGCCTCCTACCGCCGGATGGAGGCCCTCACCGAAAGCGCGATCGGGGACGAGATGACCGCGCTTCGCGGTCTCCTCAAGACCGACGCCGACGACAGCGATTGAGTCGGCGACAGCGCGTCGATATGTTCGGACACACATATCGAGAGGGAAGGCGTTGCATGCTGCGGTTCTCCGTTCCACGTCGCGCCGTGCTGCGCGTCCTGCTCGGTGTTGTCGGGCTCGCGGCGTTGCCGCCGGCATCGGGTATTTGGGCGCAGGCCGCCTCGGCAGCGCCGCCCACGATCGCCGCCGCGTCCGACCTGCAATTCGCGTTGACGGAGGTCGCCGCGTCTTTCCAGGCCGAAACGGGAAGGGAGGTGAACCTCTCCTTCGGATCGTCGGGCAACTTCACCCGCCAGATTCGACAGGGCGCGCCCTACCGGATGTTTCTCTCGGCGGACGAGCGGTTCGTGCTCGACCTCGCGCGCGACGGCTTCACCCGCGACGAAGGGGTGCTCTACGCCGAGGGGCGGATCGTGCTCATCGTGCCGCACGGCTCGCCGCTCGAGCCGGACGGTTCGCTGGAGAATCTCCGCTCCGCGCTCGGCGAAGGCGTCGTCAGCCGGTTCGCCATCGCCAATCCCGAGCACGCCCCCTACGGCCGGCGTGCGCAAGAGGCGCTTCGTCATGCCGGCCTGTGGGAGACCATACGGGCCCGGCTCGTCTTCGGCGAGAACGTCAGCCAGGCGGCGCAGTTCGCGACATCGGCGAACGCGCAGGGCGGCATCGTCGCCTATTCGCTGGCTCTCGCGCCGCGCGTCTCGGCCCGTGGCCGCTACGCGCTGATCCCGGCCGAATGGCACTCGCCCCTGCGCCAGCGCATGGTGCTGCTGCCCGATGCCGGACCGGTCGCCGAACGCTTCTACGACTACGTCCGGCAACCGGCCGCGCGAGCCATCCTCCGCGAATACGGCTTCGTCCTGCCGGACGAAGCGGGCTGACCGGGAAACGGACCTGACGGATGGATTGGACCGCACTGTTCCTGTCTCTGCGGCTGGCGAGCTACACCGTCATCCTGCTTCTGCCAATCGGTATTCTTGCCGCGCGCGGGCTCGCATATCGGGATTTTCGAGGCAAGGGCGTGACCGAAGCGCTGGTCATGCTGCCGCTGGTGCTGCCGCCCACGGTGTTCGGTTACTACCTCCTCGTCGCCTTCGGGGCAGCGTCGCCGATCGGCCAGTTCTGGCATGCCGCATTCGGTCACCAGCTCGTCTTCACCTTCGAGGGACTTCTGCTGGCTTCGGTGATCTTCAACCTGCCGTTCGCGATCTTGCCGATGCAGCGCGGGTTCGAGGCCGTTCCGCCCGAAGTCCGGGACGCGGCGTCGAGCTGCGGCATGTCGCCCTGGACGGCGCTCTTGAAGGTCGAGATCCCGCTTGCGTGGCCCGGCATGCTGACCGCCATGGTGCTCTCCTTCGCCCATACCTTGGGCGAGTTCGGCATCGTGCTGATGGTCGGCGGCTCCATTCCGGGCGAGACGAAGACCATCGCCATCGCGATCTATGACCGCGTCCAGGCCTTCGACGACGCGGCGGCGGCGCAGATGTCGGCGCTGCTGCTTACCATCTCGCTGCTCGTCATCGCGCTGACCTACGCGTTCTCGCGTCGGATCGGGCGCCGCCTCGGGTGAATGCGATGGAGGGGCTTGTCGTCGAGCTGACACAGGAAGCGCCGATCCCGCTCGCTGCGGCCTTCGCCTGTTCGCCCGGCGAGGTTCTGGCGCTGGTCGGCCCGTCTGGCAGCGGAAAGTCGACGATTCTCAAGTCGATCGCCGGAACCTATCGCCCCGCCGCCGGGTTGATCCGGGTGAACGGAGAAGCCTGGTTCTCGAGCGCGGAGGGCATCCGCATCCCCCCGCACCGGCGCCCCGTCGGCATGGTGTTCCAGAGCTACGCCTTGTTTCCCCACCTGACGGCGCTCGGCAACACCATGGCGGCGATGGGCCATGTGCCGCGGAAGGAACGCGAGGAACGGGCACGCAGCCTTCTCGACCTCGTGCATCTTTCGGGGCTGGAGAGCCGGCGTCCGGCGGAGCTCTCCGGCGGCCAGCAACAGCGCGTGGCGGTCGCGAGGGCGTTGGCGCGCGAGCCGAACGTGCTGCTGCTGGACGAGCCGTTCTCCGCCGTCGACAAGTCGACCCGCCAGCGCCTCTATCGCGAGATCGCCGAATTGCGGCGCGTTTTCGAGATGCCGGTCGTGCTGGTCACTCATGACCTCGACGAGGCCGTCATGTTGGCCGACCGCATGGCCGTCCTGCATCGCGGTCGCATGTTGCAGACGGGCACGCCCGAAGAAGTGACCACCCGACCGCTCTCGCCCGAGGTCGCGCGCCTCGTCGATCTCCGCAACGTTTTCGCCGGCACCGTCGCCGGCCGGGACGAGGCCGCCGGCGGCGTCATCGTCGAGTGGGCCGGCCTGCAGCTCGAAACCTCCGCGACTTGCGAAGCGCAGATCGGGCGGGCCGTCTCCTGGGTGATCCCGGACGGCTTCGTGGTGCTCCATCGGCGCGACCGGCCGTCGCGCGGGGAGCATGAGAACCCGGTCTCGGGCACGGTCGAGACCGTGCTGCGGATCGGACAGACGGCGCACGTATCGCTTCGCCCCCGCCATGCGCCCGAGCTTCCGATCCAGTTCTCGGTGCCCCTGCACGTAGCGCGCCGCAACGGCCTGGCGCACGGGGTCGAGGCGACGGTATCGCTCCTCGCGGAGGGCATCCACATCATGACCAACCCGGACTGATCGCGCGGCAACGTCCACGCCCTAACCGTCTCCGATCACCCGCGGCTTACGGTCCTCGCCCATGGCGACGTAGGTGAACACCCCCTCGGTGACCTGCACGCGCTCGAGCGTGCCGCGGCGCTCGGCCCAGGCCTCGACGCGGACCGCGATCGAGGTGCGGCCGATACGGATGACCTCGGCGTAGAAGCCGACCATGTCGCCGACATAGACCGGGCGGTGGAACGTCATCGCCTCGATTCCGACTGTGACCGTTCGGCCGCCGGCGCGCTTCGCTGCGGTCTCGCCGCCCGCGATGTCCATCTGCGAGAGCAGCCAGCCGCCGAAGATGTCGCCCGAAGGATTGGTGTCCGCCGGCATGGCCAGCGTGCGGATCGCAAGTTCGCCGTTCGGGCCCTCGTCCTGCGAGGCCCCGGGTGTCTCGTTCCTCGCCACGGCCGCCCCCATCGCTGGTCGCGCGCCCCCTTGCCTTCCAGGCGCCGAAAGTGTTCTTGCTTCATTCGCCGGCCGGCGCGCACGCAGCATGCCGCGCGCGGCCCCGAATCGCCTAGTGTATAGAACGGAGTCTCCGTGGTTTCCAACGGTCCGAGAGACATGGACGACGCGCCCGATCTGTTCGCCCACCGCCCCGCGCGCGGCCGGGCCGAGGATTACACGGCCAAGGACATCGAGGTCCTCGAAGGTCTCGAGCCGGTGCGCCGACGCCCAGGCATGTATGTCGGCGGCACCGACGACCAGGCGCTGCACCATCTGGTCGCCGAGGTGGTCGACAACGCGATGGACGAGGTGGTGGCCGGTCATGCGGGCTTCGTCGAGATCGACATGCAGGCCGACGGTGCGGTCACGGTACGCGACAACGGCCGCGGCATCCCGATCGACCCGCACCCCAAGTTCAAGAACAAGTCGGCGCTGGAGGTGATCCTCACCACCCTGCACTCGGGCGGCAAGTTCGGCTCCAAGGCCTACGCCACCTCGGGTGGCCTGCACGGGGTCGGCATCTCGGTAGTCAACGCGCTCTCGGACCGGCTGATCGTCGAGGTCGCGCGCGACGGCCGCCTGTGGCGCCAGGAATACTCCCGAGGCAAGCCGAGGACCGAGCTCGAGGACAAGGGCGCGATCAGGAACCGCCGCGGCACCACGGTCACCTTCCACCCCGACCCCGAGATTTTCGGCAAGCGCGCCGTGTTCAAGCCGGCCACCGTCTATCGCATGGTGCGCGCCAAGGCGTACCTGATCGCCGGGGTCGAGATCCGCTGGAGCTGCGACGAAGCGTTGCTGGGCGAAGGCTCGGAGCTGCCGGCCAAGGAGACGCTGCGCTTCCCCGGCGGGTTGGTCGACTTCCTCGCGGCCGCGCTGGGCGACCGGCCGACCCACACCGCGTCCCCCTTCACCGGCTCGGCCGGGTTCAACGGCGAGGGCAAGGTCGAGTGGACGGTAGCCTGGCCGGGCGACGAGGACGGCTTCGTCCACTCCTACGTCAACACCGTGCCCACGCCCCAGGGCGGCAGCCACGAGCAGGGGCTGCGCCAGGCGCTGGTGCGCGCCATGCGCGACCACGGCGAGCTGGTGGGCAACAAGCGCGCCCAGCAGATCACGCCCGAAGACATCGTCGAGGGCGCGTGCATCATGCTCTCGGTGTTCATCCCCAACCCGCAGTTCCAGGGCCAGACCAAGGAGCGGCTGGGCATGCCCGCCGCCGCCCGCGCGGTGGAGAGCGCGATCAAGGACCATTTCGACCACTGGCTGTCGGCCGACCCGGCGGCGGGCAAGGCGCTGCTCGAGCACATCGTCGACAAGGCCGAGGAGCGCCAGCGCCGCCGCGCCCAGCGCGAGATGCAGCGCAAGGCCGCGACCCGCAAGCTGCGCCTGCCCGGCAAGCTGGCCGACTGTGCCGCCAAGGTCGCCGAGGGCACCGAGATCTTCCTGGTCGAGGGCGATTCGGCCGGCGGCTCGGCCAAGCAGGCACGCTCGCGCGAGACCCAGGCGATCCTGCCGCTGCGCGGCAAGATCCTCAACGTCGCCTCGGCCTCGGCCGACAAGCTGCGCGCCAACCAGGAGCTGGCCGATTTGATCCAGGCGCTGGGCTGCGGCACCGGCACCGACTACGACGAGGCCAAGCTGCGCTACGACCGGGTCATCATCATGACCGACGCCGACGTCGACGGCGCGCACATCGCCTCGCTCCTGCTGACCTTCTTCTACCGCGAGATGCCGAAGCTGATCGAGGACGGCCACCTCTACCTCGCCATGCCGCCGCTCTACCGGCTGGCGCAGGGCGGCGAGGTCGCCTATGCGCGCGACGACGCGCACAAGGACGAGCTCATGGCGACCGTCTTCAGGGGCCGCGGCAAGGTCGAGGTCAGTCGCTTCAAGGGCCTGGGCGAGATGCCGCCGCAGCAGCTCAAGGCGACCACGATGGACCCGGGCAGCCGCACGCTCCTGCGCGTCGTCATCCCCGGCCCCGAGGACGAGACGCAGCCCGGCGAGACCGCCCGGCTGGTCGAAAGCCTGATGGGCCGCAAGCCCGAGCTGCGCTTCGCCTACATCCAGGAGCACGCGCGGTTCGTCGAGGAGCTGGACCTCTAGTCGCTCCCTTCCTCCCCAGAGCGTAGCCCCGGGCCGCTCCGCCGACCGGCCTGATATGCGCACAGCGCCGTCGTTCCACCGCACCAACCGCGAGCGTTGACTCGCCAATTGAGAATGACTATCAGTCTCTTTTCCAAAGCTGAGAATGAAAATCACCTTCATTCGCAGCAAAAGGTCCCCGCTGGGGTCGCAAACCAATCGGAGAAGGGGAAAGTATCATGTTGCACAGACGCCTATGGGCAGGCGCCTTGGCGTGTGCCCTGCTGTCGGGCACGTCGGCCCAGGCCGAGGAACTGCCCTCGCGCGAGGAGATGTGGCGCATCATCCAGCAGCAGCAGAAGGAGATCCAGGCGCTCAAGCAGAAATCCGAGGAGACCGACCAGAAGGTCGAGGCGACAACCACCGCAGTCGAGCAGGTGGTCAAGGAAGGCTCGGGCCAGACCGCCGGCGGCTGGTGGGAGCGCACCCATCTCGGCGGTTATGGTGAGCTCCACTACAACGGAGGCGACAAGGACGAGGTCGACTTTCACCGCTTCGTCTTCGAGGTGGGACACCAATTCAACGACTGGATCAGCCTGCAGACCGAGCTCGAGATCGAGCACGCGCTCGTCGAGGGCGGCGACGATTCGCCCGGCGAGGTCGAGCTCGAGCAGGCATGGGTCAACTTCGACCTAACCGAGCGATTCGACCTCCGCTTCGGCGAGCAGGACCGCCACAATGCGCGCGCCGGTGTGATGCTCATCCCGACG
>CAZMTC010000010.1:29036-33766 GCA_964569105.1 uncultured Alphaproteobacteria bacterium
GGGCATTCTCAACGAGGTGCACGAGCCGACGACCTTCTTCGGCGTCGAGCGCAACCCGGTCGAGGTGAACATCATCCCGACCACCTGGTGGGAAGCGGGTCTCGGGTTCCGCGGCGAGCTCGGGAACGGCTTCAGCTACGACCTGCTGGGCCATTCCGGGCTCGAAACGCCGATCGCCGGATCCAGTGCCTTCAAGATTCGCAGCGGCCGCAACAAGGTCGCCAAGGCGACGGCGAAGTCGGGCGCGGTGACCGGCCGGGTCAAGTGGCAGGGGCTGCCCGGTGTCGAGCTCGCCGCCTCGGGCCAGTTCCAGCGCGACGTGACCCAGAGTGCCCTCGACAACGGTGCCGAAACCCCGGCGAGCCTGTTCGAGGCTCATGCGGATATCCTGAGGGATGGCTTCGGTCTGCGTGCCCTGTACGCCCGCTGGGACCTCTACGGCAACTCGGCAAAACGCTTCGGGCGCGACGTCCAGCAGGGCTGGTATGTCGAGCCGTCCTACCGGTTCATGACGAACGTCGGCGAGGTCGGTGTCTTCGCCCGGTACGCACAGTGGGACAACGAGGCCGGCAACTCGGTCAACTCGACCTTCGATCAGGTTTCCACCGGCATCAACTATTGGCCGCACGAGGACGTCGTGCTCAAGATGGACTTCGAGTTCAACGACGCACCCGATGGACGGGGGCCGAACGACAACCGTCTGAACCTGGGGCTGGGATTCCAGTACTGACGCTCGTGACCATGCGAACCTCCGAACTCGGCGGGCGCCTCCGCGGCGCCCGCCTCCTTCTCTTGGCGCTGGCGTGTCTAGTCGCGGCCGGCACGGCCACGGCTCCCCGCGCCGCCACCTACCAGGAACCGGAGGCATTCGTGCGCGCGGCCTTCGGCGGGAACGCGCCCGAGCCCCAGGCGATATGGCTGACCGGCGAGGTCCGTGCCGCGGCCACCGAGATTCTCGGCCACGCGCCAAGTGCCGTGCGTGTACGCTACTGGGGCCGCGACCGGCGCACCGTCTGGATTCTCGAGGAGATCGGCAAGTACGAGCCGATCACCACCGGCATCGTGATCGACGGCGGCACGGTCGCCGAGGTGAAGGTCCTGGTTTACCGCGAGCCACGCGGCGGCGAGGTCCGCTACCCGTTCTTCACCGACCAGTTCGTCGGGGCGCGGCTGTCCGACGCCCTGGCGCTCGACCGGAACATCGACAACATCGCGGGCGCCACCCTGTCTGTCCGTTCGATGCGGCGTATGGTCCGTTTCGCCCTGTATCTGCACGGCCGCACGCCCCATGTCGAATGAGCGGACAGTCCGGCGGCGCCGCCATGTCGCCGGTCTCGTCCGTTGGCACCGCCGCATCGGACTGACCGCGGCGGTCTTCTTCGTGTTCCTGGCCGTCACCGGCACGCTGCTCGGCCATGCCGACCGGCTTGGCCTCACCGGTGCGCGCGCCGAGTGGGAGCCCGTTCTGGCGCTTTACGGCCGTGCCGCCCCGGGGGAGCCTGTCGCGTTCGGCGTCGACGACTCGTGGGCGGCCTGGCTCGACGGCACGCTGTTCGTCGACGATACGCTCGCGGCGCGCGACACCGGGAGGCCGCTGGGCGCCGCGGCAGCCGGTCCCGGTGTCGCCGTGGCCACCTCGCGCGCCGTCTTCCTGCTGCAACCCGACGGTGCGCTGATCGAGCGGCTCGACCGTTCCGCCCTGCCCGGCACCCCCGAGGCGCTGGGCCGGACCGCCGACGGGCGGCTGGCGCTGCGCACACCGCGCGGCGTCTATCTCGCCGACGCGGCGTTGCTCGGCTGGGAAAGCGCGCCCGAGGGGACCGGCGTCGAATGGTCGGCGCCATCGGCGCTGCCGCCCCAACGCATGGAAGCGCTGCTGAGAGCCTGGCGCGGTCCCGCGCCGACCTGGGACCGCGTGCTCGCCGACCTTCACAGCGGGCGCATCCTCGGTCCGTGGGGGCCGTGGCTCGTCGACATCCTGAGCCTGGCGCTGATCGTGCTGGCGGCGACCGGCGTCATCCAGTGGGCACGGCGACGATGACCGGCGCTCAGGCGCAAATCTCCGTTACCGCGCCCTCATCGTCCCAGATCAACGCGGCACTCGCCCCTGCCGCGCGCAGCGCCGGCGCGATCTCCGCCGGCGCCATGCTGGCAAAGGCTGTCGACAGCCCGTCGGCGATCGTGGCGCGCGGCGCCAGCACCGTCACCGCCTTGTAGCGTGTCGGCGATCGTCCGGTACGCGGGTCGAACAAATGGTGGTAACGCCCCGAGAGCTCGAAGGGCGCCGCCAGACCACTCGACGTCGCGACGGCACCCCCGGACAGGGGCAATGTCTTGAGCAGCGCGAACGGCCGTTCCGGATCCGGGATGCCCACGCGCCACGGCCCCCGGTCCGCGCGGGGCCCGAGGGTCCGTGTCTCGCCCAGGTCGACAAGGACATGGCGCAGGCCCGCGGCGCGCAGCCGGTCGGCAACGAGATCGGTTATGTAACCCTGCGCGATGCCGTTGAGTGTCAGCGCCATACCCGGCCGCTTCAGCCGGACCGCGCCGCCCTCGAGCGCGACATGCTCCAGGCCGACGAGCCGATGGGCGGCATCGAGCGCCGTGGACGGTGGTCCCTCAGGGCCGCCGCTCGCGGCGAAATGCGCCGCATAGACGGACCACAGCGGCTGGACGGTGGGGTCGAAGTGCCCCCGGGTAGCGGCGTGCAAATCCCGGCTATGCCCCAGCAGCGCGACCAGTTCCTCTGGCGCCCGCCGCAGCGCGCCGTCGGCATTGAGCCGGCTGAGCGCCGAGTCCGCGGCGTGCAGGCTGAAGATGCCCTCGAGCCGGCCGAGCATGGCCGCGCACGCGCGCAGAAGCCGGTCGGCACGGTCCGCGTCGTGATCGTAGAGCACGATCGAGGCCTCCGCTCCCAGCGCGGTGCCGCGCCAGACATGCCGGCGCGGCGCCGACGCGCGGGCCAGTCCGGGAATGCAGAGCGCCGCGGTGGCCCCTGCGATCATGGTCAGGACCCGCCGCCGGCTCGGCGTAGGGAAGGATTCGGTCATGGGCGCATGGCTCCCGCCGCAAGGGTTGGGCAGGAAATAACGCCAATGCGTCTCATTCGCAACCTAAACCGCTACGGGGCGGTGGGTGGGCCTACCCGGCGAGCCGCGCGGCCAGCGCCGTGAGCCACCGCCGCATCCGAGCCCTGTTGACGCCGAAGTCGCGGATACCGTACCGCGCCCGGCTCCACACGAACAGGCTCGACCCGCCGTGGCCGCGCGGCTCGACCTGGACGGTGACCAGATCGGGAAAGCCGAAGAGGCGCGAGCGCTGGCGGAACTCCATCCGACAGGCATCCCCATCCTCGCACGGCAACTCGGTGCGTGGCTCGGACAGCGCGACTGCGCGCACCGCGTCCGCGAGCGCCGCCGGGTCGACCGAGAAGTCCGGCACGGTCAGGTCGGGCGTCGCGCGGATCGCGGCTCCCTCCGGCGCGGCCAGCCGGTCGTCGGGCCGGCGGCGGTGCCGCGGCACGGCGAAATCCAACGGAAACCCCTTGGTTGCGCTCGATACCGCCCGGTCGCTCATCGTCGACCCTCCTCCTCCACCCTCCGCCCCGATGCCTGGACAATCCGGCATGCGGCCGGCCCGCTGTCGAACCGGCCCGCCCTCGATGACCGTGTCGCAGCCATTGCAATTGAGAACTGATCTCAATATGACAGACATCGAGGTCATTCGAGGTCATGGAGGTACGGAGATGAACCGGGATTGGCAACGCCTTTGGCTGGGCATAGGCATGGGCGCGCTGCTGTCGGGCGGCGCCGCGGCCGACCAGGCGCCGGACAGGCCGGACTCGGCGGCCACGAGTTCCGCGCGGCTGCTCGGCAGCACGGCCGTCAACGTCGCATCCGACCTCCACGCGCGCGCACCGGCCGCCCTGCTCGCCGATGCCGGCGAAGGCGGTGAAGGCGGTGAAGGCGCCGACACGGTCGCGCCCGACGACGACGCCGGCCTCTATCTTCAGCTCATGCTGATGCGCGGGCATATGCGCGTCGCGCTCCAGCTCACGGACGCCGGCGCGCTCGACGTGGCGGCACAACATTTCGCCCACCCCGCTTCGGAGCATCTTCCCACGATCGAGGATGCACTCGCTGCGCGTGGCGTGGAGGGTCTCTCGGGCGCGATCGACGCCATGGCCACCGCCGCGGCGCGGGGCGACGAGGCCAGCGCTTGCGCCGGCTACGACACGGTGCTCGGCCTGATCGAGCGTGCCGCGGGCACGATCGGTGCCGCGAAGCGCGAAAGCCCCGAGTTCGTCGTGCCGGTGGTCCTGGGGATGCTGCGTCAGGCCGGGCACGAATACGAAGAGGCGGTGCGCGACGGCACCTTCGTCAACGTCGAGGAGTACCAAGACGCCCGCGGGTTCGTGTGGGAGGCGCGCGAACTGCTTGGCGGCGTCGCCGGGTCGGTGCGTTCCGCCGAGCCCGGGACGATGGCGAAGGCGCTGGACGCCTTCAACCGCCTGATGGCGTTCTGGCCTTCGGCGCAGCCGCCCGCCGAGCCGGTCGGCCCGGCGACCAAGGTCCACGGCATCGTGGCGGAGATCGAATTCGTGCTCAGCGGGTTCGGCTCCGCAGCCCGCGCGGCCGGCGGCGAGGGCGGCGAAGGCGGCGAAGGCCACTGAGCGCTCAGAGCCTGTGAATGAATTGGGAAACGGTCTGCGTCGCTCCCACAGGGCCTTG
>CAZMTC010000011.1:0-33660 GCA_964569105.1 uncultured Alphaproteobacteria bacterium
TGGGCACCGTGGTGGTCGAGGCGGCGCCGCGCTCGGGCTCGCTGATCGCCGCGCGCATGGCGCTCGAGCAGGGGCGCGAGGTGTTCGCGGTGCCCGGCTCGCCACTCGACCCGCGCTCGCGCGGCGCCAACAACCTGATCCGCGAGGGCGCCACGCTGACTGAATCGGTAGACGATATCCTGCGCGTGATCGAGCCGCAGATGGCGGCGCGTCCCCTCCATATGGTGCGTTCGGCGGCACCGGCCGAGGCGGCCCCCGAAGCCGCGGAGGATGCCGACGAGGCGGCCCGCACGGCGGTGCTGGAGTTGTTGTCGCCCGAGCCCGCCGCGGTTGACGAACTGATCCGGGGGTGCCACATGACTGCGCCTGTGGTGGCCACCATCCTGCTCGAGCTCGAGCTGGCCGGCAGGATCGAGCGCCATCCCGGCAATCGGGTCTCCCTGATCGCCGAGTGACCGGCCGTCGCACCAAGAAGGTCATCCCCCAAGGCATGAACGTCGTCGTCGTCGAATCTCCGGCCAAGGCCAAGACCATCAACAAGTACCTGGGCAGCGATTTTCAGGTGCTGGCGAGCTACGGCCATGTCCGGGACCTGCCGCCCAAGGACGGCTCGGTGCGGCCCGAGGACGACTTCGCCATGGAGTGGACGACCCAGGACCGGGCCAAGCAGCGCATCGACGAGATCGCGCGCGCGACCCGCGACGCCGACGCGCTCTACCTGGCCACCGACCCCGACCGCGAGGGGGAGGCAATCTCGTGGCATGTGCGCCAGGCGCTCGAGGAGAAGGGCGCGCTGGGCGACGTGACTGTCAAGCGCGTGGTGTTCCACGAGATCACGCGTGACGCGGTGCTCGATGCGATGCGCAACGCGCGCGACATCAACCGCGAGCTGGTCGAGGCCTATCTGGCGCGGCGCGCGCTAGACTATCTGGTCGGCTTCACGCTTTCGCCGGTGCTGTGGCGCAAGCTGCCAGGGGCCAAGTCCGCCGGGCGCGTGCAGTCGGTGGCCCTGCGCCTGATCTGCGAGCGCGAGTCGGAGATCGAGGTCTTCCGGCCGCAGGAGTACTGGACCGTCGACGTGGCGCTGGCCAAGCGCACGGGCGAGACCTTCACCGCGCGGCTCACCCATCTCGACGGCACCAAGCTCGACAAGCTCGATTTGGGCGACGAGGCGGCGGCGCAGAAGGCCGTCGCTGCGATCGAGGCCGGCGAGTACACGGTCGCCGACGTCCAGCGCAAGCAGGTGCGCCGGCACCCGCAGCCGCCCTTCACCACCTCGACGCTTCAGCAGGAAGCCTCGCGCAAGCTCGGCTTCTCCGCCTCGCGCACCATGCGCCTGGCGCAGCAGCTTTACGAAGGGGTCGATCTGGGCGGCGAGACGGTCGGGCTGATCACCTACATGCGCACCGACAGCGTGACGCTGGCCGGCGAGGCCATCGGCGGCGCGCGGCGGCTGATCGAGACGCAGTACGGGGCGGAGTACCTGCCGGAGCGCCCGCGCCAGTACAAGACCAAGTCGCGCAACGCCCAGGAGGCGCACGAGGCGATCCGGCCGACCGATTTGTGGCGCAAGCCCGCGGACGTGAAGCACGCGCTCGACCGTGACCAGATCCGTCTCTACGAGCTGATCTGGAAGCGCACCATGGCGTGCCAGATGGAGAGCGCCGTGATGGACCAGGTCACGGTGACGCTGGACGCCCATGACGGGCGCACGCAACTGCGCGCGACCGGCTCGGTGCTGGTATTCGACGGCTTCATCAAGGTCTACCTGGAAGGCCGCGACGACCAGCAGGGCGAGGAGAACGAGGACGACGAGCGCATCCTGCCGCCGCTCGAGGCCGGCGAGCCGGTCGACAAGCGCGAGGTCGAGCCCGAGCAGCACTTCACCCAACCGCCGCCGCGCTACACCGAGGCGTCGCTGGTCAAGAAGATGGAGGAGCTGGGCATCGGCCGGCCCTCGACCTACGCCTCGATCCTCCAGGTGCTGCAGGATCGCGAGTACGTGACCCTGGACAAGCGGCGCTTCGTGCCGCAGGACCGCGGACGGATCGTCACCGCCTTCCTGACCAACTTCTTCGGGCGTTACGTCGAATACGGCTTCACCGCGGACCTGGAGAACCAACTCGACGAAATCTCGAACGGCGAGGTCGACTGGAAGGAGGTGCTGCGGCGCTTCTGGGAGGCGTTCTCGGCGGCGGTGGAGGACACCAAGGGCCTGTCGATGTCGCAGGTCATCGAGGCGCTGGACGAGAGCCTGGGGCCGCACTTCTTCCCGCCCGCGAGCAACGGTGCCGATGCGCGCGCGTGCCCGGCCTGCGAGGACGGGCGTCTGGGCCTCAAGCTGGGCAAGTTCGGCGCCTTTATCGGCTGCTCGAACTACCCCAAGTGCCGCTACACCCGGCCCCTGGCCGTGCCCTCGGAGGATGGGCAGGAGCTGCGCGATGGCAACGGCGAGGACCGCAAGCTGGGCGACCATCCCGAGACCGGCGAGCCGGTCTACCTGAAATCCGGCCCCTACGGCCCCTATGTACAGCAGGGCGACGCGGCCGAGGACAAGAAGGCGCCCAAGCCCAAGCGGGTATCGCTGCCCAAGGGCGCCGACCCCAAGACCATCGACCTCGAACTCGCGGCCAAGCTGCTGGCGCTGCCGCGCGAGGTGGGCCGGCATCCGGAGGATGGCGAGCCGATCACGGCCGGCATCGGGCGCTACGGTCCCTACATCAAGCACGGGCCGAGATACGTCTCGCTGGGCGATCTCGACGACGTGCTGACCATCGGGCCGAACCGCGCCGTGGACCTGATCGCCGAGGCAAAGCAGAAGGGCGGCGGTGCCGCTGGCGCGCTGCGCACGCTGGGCGAGCACCCGAAGGACGGCAAGCCCGTGACGGTGCACAACGGCCGCTACGGTCCCTACGTCAAGCACGGCAAGACCAACGCCTCGCTGCCAAAAGGCACGAGCGCCGACGACATCGCGATGGAGCGGGCGGTCGAGCTCCTGGCGGCACGCGCCAAGAAGGCGGGCACCAAGAAGGGCGGCGCGAAGAAGGCGGGCGGGGCGAAGTCCAAGAGCAAGGCGGCGAACTGACGTGAGCCTGCCCTCCCGGCAACAGATCCTCGATTTCCTGCGCGACAATCCCGATCAAAACAGCCGTCGCGAGATCGCACGCGCGTTCAACGTCAAGGGCGTCGAGCGGCGCGACCTGCGGGCGCTGCTCAACGACATGAGCGACGCGGGCGAGCTGGATCTGGGCCGGCGCAAACGGGTCCAGCCCAAGGGCCACCTGCCGGCGGTCACGGTCATCGACGTTACCGGCGCGACCGAGGACGGAGAGACGCTGGCGGCCCCGGTCAAGTGGGACGGCGACCGCCCGCCGCCCGAAATTCTGGTGGCGCCCGACGGCCGCGCCCACGACCTGGAGAAGGGTGCCCGCCTCCTCGCCCGGCTGCGCCGTTTGGACGACGGCCGCTACGAGGCGCGCACCATCCGCAGGCTGCCGGCCGAGCGCCGGACCATGCTGGGCGTTCTGCGCCGCGGCCCCGAGGGCGGCCGGGTCGAGCCTACCGACAAGCGCGACAAGGACGTGGTCGTGGTCGCGCGCGACGACCTGGCCGGCGCTCAGGACGGCGAGCTCGTTCGCGTTCACCTGCTGCCCGGGCGCACCCGCGAGGGCAAGCGCGGCAAGGTAGCCGAGCGGATCGGCCAGGCGGCGGGACCCAAGGCGATTTCGCTGATCGCGATTCAGACCCACGAATTGCCGGTCGAGTTCGCGCGTGAGGCGATCGCGGAGGCCGAGGCGGCGAAGCCGGTGGCGCTCGGGCAGCGCACCGAGCTGCGCGACCTGCCGCTGGTCACCATCGACGGCGCCGACGCACGCGATTTCGACGACGCGGTGTGGGCCGAGCGCGACGGCGACGGCTGGCACCTGGTGGTCGCCATCGCCGACGTCGCCCACTACGTCCGGCCGGGAAGCGCGCTCGACACCGACGCCTACAAGCGCGGCAACTCGGCCTACTTCCCCGACCGGGTGGTGCCGATGCTGCCCGAGGCGCTGTCGAACGACCTGTGCTCGCTGCGCCCCGACGAGGACCGGGCGTGCATGGCGGCGCACCTCCATCTCGACGCCAAGGGCAACCTGAAGAAGCACCGCTTCGTGCGCGGGCTGATGCGCTCGCGCGCGCGGCTGACCTACGAGCAGGCGCAGGCGGCGCGCGACGGCGAGCCGGACAAGGCCACCGAGGCGCTGGTCGACGACGTCATCGCGCCGCTCTATGGCGCCTACGATGCGCTGGCGGCGGCGCGGCGCGCGCGCCAGGCGCTGGACATCGACCTGCCCGAGCGGACGATCGAGCTCGACGACGAGGGCAACGTCGCCGCGGTGCGCCCGCGCAAGCGTCTCGACAGCCACAAGCTGATCGAGGAGTTCATGATCACCGCCAACGTGGCCGCGGCCCAGGCGCTGGAGGAGCGCCGGATGCCGTGCATGTACCGCGTCCACGACCAGCCCGACGCCGCCAAGCTGGAGGCGCTGCGCGAGGTGCTCGAGGGCTTCGGCTTTTCGCTGCCCAAGGGCCAGGTGGTCCTGCCCAAGACCTTCAACCACGTGCTGGAGCAGACCAAGGACAGCCCTGCGGCGCGCATGGTCAACGAGCTGGTACTGCGCGCGCAGAGCCAAGCCGAGTACAGCCCCGACAACATCGGCCATTTCGGCCTGGCGCTGACGCGGTACGCCCACTTCACCTCGCCGATCCGCCGCTATGCGGACCTGATGGTCCACCGCTTGCTGATCGGCGCCTTCGGGCTGGGCGAGGGCGGCATCGCGCGCGAGGACGGCAAGCGCTTCGGTCCCATCGGCGAGCACATATCGAAGACCGAGCGCACCGCGCAGGCCGCCGAGCGCGACGCCTCCGACCGATACCTCGCCGCCTTCCTCGCCGACCGCGTGGGCGAGACCTTCGAGGGTGCGGTCAACGGCGTCACTCGGTTCGGCCTGTTCGTGACGCTGGACGACACCGGTGCCGACGGGCTGATCCCGATCCGCACGCTGGGCGCCGACTATTACCGTCACGACGAGCACGCCCATGCGCTGGTCGGCGAGCGCACCGGCGAACGCTTCGTGCTCGGCCAGCGGGTCGAGGTCAAGCTCAAGGAGGCCGACCCGATGAGCGGTTCGCTGCTGCTCGAGTTGATGGGCGCGGAGGATGCCGGTCCGGCGCCCAAGGGGCAGCGCAAGCGCCTGGAGCGCGGCGCGCGGACCCGCAAGCAGAAGACGAAAAAGCCTGCGCGCAAAACCAAGCGAAAGTAGCGCCCGCCAGCGGGGTGGGGAGCATCGCGGCCACCCGTTGCCGGTGGGCCCGCGAAGCTCGTATCCTGCGGCTACTCACCGAATTGCGCTTGGACATTCTTTGTTAACTCTGGTTTGCTGGGATGTGTCGCTCGCCGCCGTTCGCCCGCGTCGGTGAGTTGGCTTTGTCGGAGTTCAGGAGGACGGAGTGGAAGCTCGAGCATCGGCTTGGTCGGCGCTGAGGCGTGCGTCAACGCGTACTCTCGCCACGATGGTGGTCGTGGTCCTGGGGTCGTGCGGCGGTGGTAACAGCTTCACCGAAGTGGCCGTGGCGAGCGACGCGAGCGTTTTCGGCGAAGGCTACGAGCACGTGTTCGAACGCTACATCGAGCCGAAGTCGGTGGAGCGCATCGCGCTGGACGGCATGAATGGCCTGCACGACATCGACGAGTCGCTGGAGGTGCGCCGGACCGGCGACACGGTCGAACTCTACCAGAGCAACAAGCTGGTCACCCGGGTGGATGCGCCCGGGCCCAACGACGCGCGCGGCTGGGCGGTCGCCACCGAGGCCGTGGTGCTGGCCGGGCGCGAGGTTTCGCAGCCGCTGCGCGAGATGGATTCGGAGGCCGTGTTCGAGGCCGTATTCGACAAGGCGCTGGAGCCGCTGGACAAGTACTCGCGCTACTCCTCGGCCGAGGAGGCGCGCGAGAACCGCGCCCTGCGCGAGGGTTTCGGTGGCATCGGTGTGCGCATCCGGATCGACGACGAGGGCAAGACGCGCGTGGTGATGGTGATGCCCGATACGCCGGCCGACGCCGCCGGGCTGCACGCCGACGACGCGATCGTCGCCGTCGAGGGCGATTCGATCGTGGGCTACGACCTGCGCCAAGTGGTGCGACGGCTGCGCGGCCCGCGCGGCAGTGCGGTGAACGTCACAATCGAACGGGAAAAGGTCGACAAGCCGTTCGAGGTTTCGATCGTACGCGAGCACATCAATCCCGACACCGTGACGATGACCGCCGAGAACGGCATCGCGAACCTCCAGGTCACGCGCTTCAGCCACCACACCGCCGATGACATCCAGACGAAGATCGCGGAGGCGCGCGGCCAGTTCGGCGACGGTTTCAAGGGCGTGATCCTGGACCTCCGGGACAATCCGGGCGGGCTCCTGGACCAGGCGATCTCGGTCTCCGACCTGTTCCTGCGCGATGGTCGCATCGTGTCCACCGAAGGCCGCCATCCCGGCAGCTTCCAGCGCTACGACGCGTCCTCCGACGACATTCTCGACGGCGAGCCCATGGTCGTGCTGATCAACGGCCGCTCGGCTTCTTCGTCCGAAATCGTCGCCGCGGCGCTGCAGGACCAGGGCCGCGCCGTGCTGGTCGGCACCAACACCTTCGGCAAGGGCACCGTGCAGAGTGTGTTCCGCCTCGACAACGGCGGCGAGTTGACCTTGACTTGGTCGCGCTTTCACGCGCCGTCGGGTTACACGCTGCAGGATCTGGGCGTGATGCCGACGGTATGTACGAGCGGCAACGACATCGACGTCGATGGGCTGTTGGCTCACGTCCGCAGCGCCGACTTGGCGACCCTCCCCACGCTCCATGCGTGGCGCAGCCAGTCACAGCCCGACGAGGCCCGGCGCGAGTCGCTGCGCGCCGCCTGCCCGTTCGAGGACCGGGAAAGCCAGGAGGATCGCGACCTGGAACTCGAGGTGGCCAAGGCGCTGCTCGGCGATGGCCAGCTGTTCCAGCAGGCGCTGGCCCTGCTGCCGGCGGTCAACGAGCCGCTGACCTCGGCCGCGGCGCCGACCATCGAATGAGCGTCCGATGAGCGGCGGGCAGCCGGCCTTGACAGCCGGCCCGCTCGCGCTATGTTCGGCCCCAACTGGCCTCAGCGCCGCGGAGATCCATACATGGCCAAGCCGAACACGATCCTGATCAAGATGCAGAGCACGGCGGACACCGGCTATTTCTACGTGCGCAAGAAGAACCCTCGGAAGACCACCGAGAAGCTCGAGATGCGCAAGTACGATCCGGTGGCGCGCAAGCACGTGCTGTTCAAGGAGACCAAGCTGAAGTAACGCCCCGCTCCGCTTCGGGCGTGCGAGAGGCCGGTCCCTTGGGGCCGGCCTTCGTCGCTCCGGGGGATTGGAGCGTTTCCGTCTCCGGCGGGCACGGCGCTGTCGCCCTCAGGCGGCCTCGGCGTCGCTGCCGGCCACACAGACGCGGTTGCGGCCGGCGCCCTTGGCCTCGTAGAGGGCCTGGTCGGCCTTCTTGAGCAGCGACTTGTCCGCCGCGCTGCCCCGCCCGACCGCGTAGCCGATGCTGATGGTGACGTCGATGGTATCGACGTGGTCGGAGCTGACGACGACCGGCGCGGCGGCGACCACCCGGCGCAACCGCTCGCCGACATGAGCGGCGATGTCCTCGCCGGCGTCGGGCATGACGACGACGAACTCCTCGCCGCCATAGCGCGCGACCATGTCGAAGTTGCGCACACGGCCCGTCATGCGGCGCGCGACCTCGACCAGCACCTCGTCGCCGACATCGTGGCCGTAGGTGTCGTTGACGGGCTTGAAGTAGTCGATGTCGATCATCATCACGGTGATCGGTTTGCCCGAAGAGGCGGCGTGCCGGAGTTGGGATTCGAAATGGGCGTCGAAGTAGCGCCGGTTGTAGAGGCCGGTCAGCCCGTCGGTCAGTGCCATCGACAGGCTTTCGCGGTAGTTGGCGCGCAGCCGGTCCTGGTAGCGCTTGCGCCGCACCTGGGTACGGATGCGGGCGCACAGCTCGTGCCGGTCCACCGGATGGGCGAGATAATCGTTGACGCCGAGCTCGAGCCCGGTGGCGAGGCCATCGATATCGCTGTCGTCGATGATGAGGAGGATCGGGGTCTGCCGCGTGGCATCGGCGGCGCGAAGCTGCGAACAAAGCCGCAGCGCGTCGTCCGAGAGCAGGTTGAGATCGACCAGGATCAGATCGTAGGGCTTGTCAGCCGTCGTTGCCAGCGCCTCGGCCGCGCTGCCCGTGCGGGTCAGCGAATGGCCGTCGTCGCATGCGACCTCTTCGATCTTGTCGCCTAGCAGTGCATTGTCCGTTACCAGTAGCAGCTCCGCCGCGCCGTCGTCGACCTCGGACAGCGGCTCGTCGCCGAGACCGCCAAGCTGTTCCGACGTGTCCTCGCGCAGCCGCAACTCGTCGGTCATCACCTTGAGCCGCACCAACGACTTCACGCGCGCCATCAGCGCGACGTCGTTGACCGGCTTGGTCAGGAAGTCGTCGGCTCCGGCCTCGAGCCCGTGCACACGGTCGGAAATGTCCGACAGGGCGGTGACCATGACCACCGGGATATGCGACGTGGCCGGGTCGGCCTTGAGGCGCCTGCAAACCTCGAAGCCGTCCATGCCCGGCATCATCACGTCGAGCAGGATGACGTCGGGAGATACGGACTTGGCCGTGTCGATCGCCTCGGGGCCGTCGTTGGCGGTGAAGACGTCAAAATATTCCCGAGACAGCTTCGCCTCGAGAAGCTTTACGTTGGTCGGCAGATCATCGACGACGAGGATTCGTCCCGGCATATCGTGATCATCCCCCCGCCTCGGATTGGCCAACCGGGCCCGCGCGACCGCCGCGTTCGGCGGCTCCCGAGCCTAGTTCAGGAACTTGTCGACCGTCTCGAGAAACTTCGCCACCGAGATCGGCTTGGCGATGTAGGCCTCGCAGCCGCCCTGGCGAATCTTCTCCTCGTCGCCCTTCATCGCGAACGCGGTGACGGCGATGATCGGGATCGACTTCAGATTGTCGTCCTCCTTGATCCACTTCGCAACTTCCAGCCCGGAGACCTCGGGAAGTTGAATGTCCATCAGGATCAAGTCGGGCGAACTGTCGCGTGCAATCTTCAACGCCTCGAGCCCGTCGCGGGTCTGCACGGTCGCGTAGCCGTGGGCCTCGAGCAGATCGTGGAAGAGCTTCATGTTGAGCTCGTTGTCCTCCACGATCAGAACCTTCTTCGCGGCGCTCTTGTCCTCCGCGGGCGCAACCGCGTTGGCCTTCATTGCACTGGTCATGTCGCGCTGGTCCCTGGGCCGATACACCACAAACGAGGACGCCGCGTCCAGCACCGCCGAAGCCGTCGTGCCCTCGTGGATCGATGCATACACCGGGCAAAGTTAATAATTCGTTAGGGCCTGCCGCCAAATCCGCGCCTCCCGTCAGCCTTGGCCCGGTATAATTCCTAACACGAAACGGTGCGGGGACGAAGAACATGCGCATCGGGATCGACCTGGGTGGCACCAAGACCGAGCTGATCGTGCTGGACGAAGACGGCGCCGAGCGGCTGCGACTGCGAGAGCCGACCCCGCGCGGCGACTACGAGGGCACGTTGGAGCGGATCCGGACCATGGTGGCGGAGGCCGAAGCCGCGCTGGGCGTACGCGCCGCGGTGGGCGTGGGGCTCCCCGGCGCGCCGTCGCGTGCGACCGGCCTGATCAAGAACGCCAACTCGACCTGGCTGATCGGCCGGCCGTTCGACCGCGATCTCGCGGGCGCGTTGGACCGACCGGTGCGGGTTGCCAACGACGCCAACTGCCTGGCGCTGTCGGAGGCCGTCGACGGCGCGGCGGTCGGGGCCGCGGTGGTCTTCGCCGTGATCCTGGGCACCGGCGTGGGCGGCGGCATCGTGGCGCATGGCCGGCTGATCGAGGGCGTCAACGCGATCGCCGGCGAATGGGGACACAACCCCCTGCCCCGCCCCGCCGACGACGAGCGACCCGGCCCCGAATGCTATTGCGGCCGGCGCGGCTGCATCGAGACCTTCCTGTCGGGTCCGGCGCTGGCCCGCGACGCGGGCTTCGACCGCGGTGAGGAGGTGACGATGGCGGCGGCCGGCGGCAACCGCGGCGCGCAGGCGGCGCTGGAGCGCTATCGGGACCGGCTGGCGCGGTCGCTGGCCCTTGTGGTCAACATCCTGGACCCCGACGTGGTGGTGCTGGCGGGCGGGCTGTCGGAGCTGGACGGGCTGTGCGAGGCGGTGACGGAACGGTGGCAGGCACATGTCTTCTCCGACCGGGTCGACACGACGCTCCGCCGCGCGGTTCACGGCGCGTCGAGCGGCGTGCGCGGCGCGGCCTGTCTGTGGGCCCCTGGAGAGTGGCCGGGATGAGCGCGCTGTGCCGGCAGTGCGGCGAAGCCGCGCGCGAGGGCGAACGCCGCTGCGGGCGCTGCGGCTCGCCGCGGCTGGTGGCGCACGGGGAGCTGTTCACGCTGCCGATCGCGCATATCGACTGCGACGCCTTCTACGCCAGCGTCGAGAAGCGCGACGACCCCGGCCTGCGCGACAAGCCGGTGATCGTCGGCGGCGGGCGGCGCGGCGTGGTCTCGGCCGCGTGCTACGTCGCGCGCACCTACGGCGTGCACTCGGCGATGCCCATGTTCAAGGCACGCCGGCTCTGTCCCGACGCGGTCGTGGTACCGCCGGACATGGGGCGCTACGCCGCGGTCGGGCGCGAGGTGCGGGCGCTGATGCGCGAGGCGACGCCGCTGGTCGAGCCGCTGTCGGTCGACGAGGCGTTCCTCGACCTCGCGGGCACCGAGCGGCTGCACGGTGCGCCGCCGGCGGTGACGCTGGTGCGGCTGATCCGGCGCATCGAGGAGGAGATCGGCGTCACCGCCTCGGTCGGGCTGTCCTACAACAAGTTTCTGGCGAAGGTGGCCTCGGACCTCGACAAGCCGCGCGGCTTCGCCGTGATCGGCCGGGGGGAAGCGCGCGACTTCCTGGCGCGCCAGCGCATCGGCATCATCTGGGGGGTGGGACGGTCGATGCAGGCGAAGCTCGAGCGCGACGGGCTCACGCACCTGGCGCAGCTTCAGGAGATGGACGAGGCCGACCTGATCCGCCGCTACGGCTCCATCGGCGGCCGGCTGGCGCGCTTCGCGCGCGGCGAGGACGAGCGCAAGGTCACACCCGAACGGCCGGCCAAGAGCATCTCGGCGGAGGCCACTTTCGACACCGACCTCGCCGACCGCGAGGCGCTGCTCGGCGAGCTGTGGCGGCTCGCCGAGAAGGTGGCGGCGCGGCTCAAGGACGCGCGGCTCACCGGCGAGACGGTGACGCTCAAGCTCAAGACAGCCGACTTCCGCATCCGCAGCCGCAGCCGCACGCTGACCCAGCCGACCCAGCTCGCCGACACGATCTGGCGCACGGCGGCCGACCTGCTCGACAGCGAGGCCGATGGGCACACGGCGTTCCGGCTGATCGGTGTCGGGCTGGCCAAGCTGGGGCCGGCCGCGGAGGCGGACCCCGCCTACGACCTACTCGATCTCGACGCGCGCAAGCGGGCGCGGACCGAGCGGGCCGTCGACAGCGTGCGCAAGAAGCTGGGCGCGGGCGCGATCGTCAAGGGCCGCGGCTTCCGGCCGAAAAGCCGCGACGGGTAGCGATGGCTCATACCAGGGACAAAATGAAACGACTCTCGAAGGTTGTCATTGCGAACCGGCGTAGCCGGCGCGGCAATCCAGGATATCGGCCGAGAGGCCGGGCGCCGCCCTGGATTGCTTCGTCGCTTTGCTCCTCGCAAAGACGATGAAAAGCATCACCTCAAAGGATCGCCGGCATCAGCATTCCGGCTTGTCGAGCTCGACCAGATCCGCGAGCTCCCCGCGCACCACGAAGGTGCCGTAATCCATGCGCAGGCCGGTGGCGATGCCGTTGGCGTACAACCGACCGTCGATCTGGAAGTCGGGCGTGTCCTCGACCTGTCTGGGAGCGTAGAACGCCATGCTCACCGGCCAGCTCGCGGCACGCAGGAGCGGGCGGTCGTTTTTTTCCTGGGCGGGGCGCGGGCTTCCGATCGCCGCCACAACCTGGTAGGCACCCTCGACATCGCCGCCATCGAACATGTAGCGGTCGAAGATGCGCTCGCCCGCGCGCGCGGCTTCGATCAGCATGATGATGTGACGGGTGGGGAAGACCGTGCCGGGCGGCAATGCCACGGTCTTGTCCTCCGGCTTGGCCATCCTGACCGTACCGCCGCCCTCGCCGAGCGTCGCCCGGCCCTTGAGCGCCTCGGTCACCTGGCCGCCGGTGGTGGTCGTGCTTTCGTAGTGGAATTCCGAGCCGTCGCGGCTCTCGTAGGAGTTGAACACGGTCTCGGACGGGACGCTGTCGCCTTCCGCGTTGGTGATCACCATGCGGAACTCCTGGTGCACCGACCAGCCCTCGCATTCCTCGACCAGTTCGAACGCCATCGCGCCGCGAACGTCGGCGATGCCCGAGTTCGGCCGGGCGCTCTCGAGGTCCAGGACGTAACCGGCACGGTGGAAAACGAGGTCGACGGCCGCGGCGGTCGGGACGCCGGCGGCGAGCGTGAGCAACGCAACGCCGGCCACGCGAACGGTGCGCGAGAGAGCGGTCTTGATCATGCGGGGATTATGGCCCCAACGCGCGCTTCGACCAAGGGGCCGAAGCGCGGAGGCTCAGTTGCGGCCGAAGGACAGGCAACCCGGAGCTGAGGTTTCGGCCGCACAGGCGGCGATTGGCCAGGCGGCGGCGAACCCGTTGCGGACCAGCCAATCGCGCATCAGATCGGCGTCCTCCGCGGCGCCGGTCTCGGTGACGACACGCCAGTAGCGCTCGCCCGCGATCTCGGCCGGCGCGATGAGCGGGTCGAGGCGCGGATGCGTCCGGACCAGGTGCTCGGCGTTGGCCAGGGCACGGAAGCTGCCGATGACCACAAAGCGCCGCTCGTTCACGGCCGGCGCCGACGCGTCATCCTCGGTCAGTGCGGCGAGCTGGACCGGTTTGGCCGGCGCGACCGAGCCGCCGGCGACCGCGAGAAGCTGCTCTCTGCCCTTGGGGTCTTTGGCCTCAGACAAGCGAGTTGGCGCAGCGGTGACGCTCACCGCCGCGTCCGGCGGCGTCGGGACCGGGGTCGGCGCGGGCGGATCCTCGTCCTTCAATGTGGGAGCGCCGCTCGCCAGCGGGCCGGCAGCGGGCAAAACATTGGGGAAGCCGCCCTCCTCGCCCGGGTCCGCCCATGCGTCGGATGCGTGCGCCACGGCCATCGCCTCACCGGCGGGCGCGGCCACGTCCCGTTCGGGTTCGTCGCCGGCGGCGGGATCGACAGGCCCCCAGCCGATGTCGGGCTCGTTCATGCGCGGCGGTATATCGTAAGGATCGCCCGCGAAGGCGACCAAAGTTTCGGCCTCGCCGTCCGCGTCGAGGCACGGATTCTGCGCCTTGATCAGGCGCCACATGGCGCAATCGGCGTCGGCGACCTCGGAGATCGCATGGTCGGTGAGGCTCTTGCCGCTGACGAGATAGGAAACGCCGTCGGCGGCGTAGGACGCAACGGTCAGCGCCGGGGGGATGGCGACCAGCCCGCATCCGGACAACGACAGCACGGCAACGCCGAGAACGACCCAGCGCACGAGAACCCCCACCTCGGCGACCGCGACCGTCCGACCGCGATCAGTATGTGAACTTCTGAGAGATTACTTTAAGTTCGTTGATAAAGGTTAATGATTCGTAAAGATTTTGCAAGCACGACGTTAACTGCTCCGCGCCATACTCGGCAGGCAGGGCGGCGATTACGTCGATTATCGGGCGCGGTGGGTTGGTGGGGGGTACCCGGCGCCCAGGCGGGATGATTCGTCGATTCGACACGTGAGCGCAAGCGCGCTGACCCGGCCCGATCGCCCAGGCGGGCTTGAAGCATCTCGGATAATGGACTTTCGCGCTTCCCGACAGGGCGAGATCGCGGCAGGGGTGGCCTCCCTCTCGATTCCGTCTCAGCGGCAGGTCGCGGCGACGGAAAAGACGGTGACGCGAGGGACCCACGGACGATGCCGGCCCCTCGCCCCTTACGCCTTCTTCGCCGCCTCCTTCTTCACCGGCGGCAGGTCGAGCTTGAGGTGGAGTTCCTTGAGACGCGCGGTTTCGACGGGCGCGGGGGCGCCCATCATCAGGTCCTGAGCCTGCTGGTTCATCGGGAAGGCGATGACCTCGCGGATGTTTGGCTCGTCGGCGAGCAGCATGACGATGCGGTCGATGCCGGGCGCCGAGCCGCCATGCGGCGGCGCGCCGTAGCGCAGCGCGTTCATCATGCCGCCGAACTGCGCCTCGAGCTCGTCCCGACCGTAGCCGGCGATGGCGAAGGCCTTCTCCATGACGTCGGGTCGATGGTTCCGGATCGCGCCCGAGGACAGCTCGACGCCGTTGCACACGATGTCGTACTGGAACGCCTTGATCTCGAGCGGATCCATGGTCTCCAGCGCCTCGAGCCCGCCCTGGGGCATCGAGAAGGGGTTGTGCGAGAACTCCAGCTCGCCGGTCTTCTCGTCGATCTCGTACATCGGGAAGTCGACGATCCAGCAGAAGTCGAAACGGCCGGTGGCGCGCAGGCCAAGCTCGTCGCAGATGCGCTCGCGCGCGCGGCCGGCGAACGCCTCGGCCTCGCGCTTGGGGGCGCAGGCGAAAAACACGGCGTCGCCGTCGTCGACATCGGCGATCTTGCGCAGGCTGTCCAAGCGCTGCTCGTCGAGGAACTTCGCGATCGGCCCCTTGCCCGCGCCGCCCTCGAAGATGACGTAGCCCAGCCCGCCGGCGCCTTCCTCGCGCGCCCAGTCGTTGAGCTTGTCGAAGAAGCTGCGCGGCTGGGCGGCGGCGCCCTTGGCCGGGATGGCGCGCACCACCGCGCCCTTGTCGATGGCGCCGGCGAAGATCTTGAACTCGGTGCCGCGCCAGATGTCGGTGGCGTCGTGCAGGACGATCGGGTTGCGCAGGTCGGGCTTGTCGGTGCCGTAGTGCAGCAGCGCCTCGTCGTAGGGGATGCGCGGAAAGGGCGGCGCGGTGGCCGCGCGGCCCTCGCCGAATTCCTCGAACAGGCCGTGCAGGACGGGCTCGAGCGCGGCGAACACGTCGTCCTGGGTGACGAAGCTCATCTCGAAGTCGAGCTGGTAGAACTCGCCCGGCGAGCGGTCGGCGCGCGCGTCCTCGTCGCGGAAGCACGGCGCGATCTGGAAGTACTTGTCGAAGCCCGCGATCATCAGGAGCTGCTTGAACATCTGCGGCGCCTGGGGCAGCGCGTAGAACTGGCCCGGATGCAGCCGCGAGGGCACCAGGTAGTCGCGCGCGCCCTCGGGGCTCGACGCGGTCAGGATCGGCGTCTGGAACTCGGTGAAGCCCTGCGCGACCATCCGACGCCGGATCGAGGTGATGACGTCGGAGCGCAGCTTGATCGCGCGCTGCATTTTCTCGCGCCGCAGGTCGAGATAGCGGTAGCGCAGCCGCACCTCCTCGCCGTAGTCCTCCTCCGAGTTGACCTGGAGCGGCAGCGGTTCGGCGGCGGAGAGCACCTCGAGCGCGTCGATGCGCAGCTCGACCTGGCCGGTGGGCAGCGCGGGGTTGACCGTCTCCTCGCTGCGCTCGACCACCCGCCCGGTCAGCGTGACGCAGCTCTCGAGCCGCAGCGCCTCGACCTGCGGGAACAATGCGGCCGAACTGTCGATGACGCACTGCGTGATGCCGTAATGGTCGCGCAGGTCGACGAACAGCAGATTGCCGTGGTCGCGCTTGCGGTGGACCCAGCCGCTCAGGCGGGCCTCGGTACCGGCGTGGTCGAGGCGCAACGCGCCGCAGTCGTGCGTGCGGAATGGATGCATGCGAGCTCCCCCGGGGAACGGCGTGGTGCCGCGCGGGGTTATAGCCGTCCCTTCGCGGGTGCGAAAGGGGGGCGGCGTTGGCCGGCGCAACCATCGGAGGGCGGCGGTACGGCATGGGCCGGAGGCGAGGGACAGCGGCCAAGATGGCGCGGGCCGGGGCCGCCCGCAGACCTGGTGCACACCGGTGCGCGGACGCCGGTGCGAGATCGCCTACTGGACCCTGGGCACGGCCGCGGCGTGACCTTGGACATCCGGGGCGGCGGCGTTATATGACGGCCCCATGACCCTGATCACCGATTCGGCCGACCTCTCGGCGCTGTGCGACCGCCTGCGCCGCGAGGACTTCGTCACCGTCGACACCGAGTTCATCCGCGACGCCACCTACTGGCCCGTGCTGTGCCTGATCCAGCTCGGCGGGGACGAGGAGGCCCATGCGGTCGACGCGCTGGCCGAGGGCATCGACCTGGCCCCGGTGCGCGAGCTGCTGACCGATCCCGAGGTGCTCAAGGTTTTCCACGCCGCGCGCCAGGACCTGGAGATCTTCCACAATCTGTGGGGCGTCATCCCGCAGCCCTTCTTCGACACCCAGATCGCCGGCATGGTGTGCGGCTTCGGCGACCAGGTGTCGTACGAGGTGCTGGTCAACAAGCTGGCCAAGGGCTCCATCGACAAGTCGTCGCGGTTCACCGACTGGGCGCTGCGGCCGCTGACCGAGAAGCAGCTGAGATACGCGCTGTCCGACGTCACCCACCTGCGCCAGGTCTATCGCAAGCTGGCCAGCAAGCTGGAGCGGACGGGGCGCGAGCAGTGGGTGCGCGAGGAGATCGACCTGCTGACCGACCCGGCGACCTACACGATCGAGCCCGAGGAGGCCTGGCGCCGGCTCAAGCTGCGCTCGCGCCAGCCGCGCTTCCTGGCGATCGTGCGCGAGCTGGCCGCGTGGCGCGAGCGCAAGGCGCAGACCCGCGACATCCCGCGCAACCGCGTGATCCGCGACGAGGCCATCCTTGAGATCGCGGCCCACGCGCCCAAGTCGGAGGCGGATCTGGGCCGCACCCGCGCGCTGCCCAAGGGCCTGGCGAGCGGCAGGACCGGGGCCGAGCTGCTCGAAGCGGTCGAGCACGGGCTGGCGGTGCCGGAGGACCAGTGCCCCGTGCCGCCCGCCGCGCGCGACCTGCCGCGCGGCATCGGCCCGATCGTCGACCTGCTCAAGGTGCTGCTCAAGATGAAGGCCGAGGACCACGACGTCGCTCAGCGGCTGATCGCGACCACGCCGGACCTGGAGGACATCGCGGCCGACGACGACGCCGACGTCGCCGCGCTCAAGGGCTGGCGGCGCGAGGTGTTCGGCGAGGACGCCCTGGCGCTCAAGCACGGCCGGCTGGCACTGACCGTGCGCGGCAAGCACCTGGTGGCCGAGCCCGTCGGCGGCGCCACGCGGGCGGCGGAGTAGTCGCCGGGGCATCGTCAGGTGGGCGGTCGGCCGACCTCGGCGAACTCGAGACAGGCCAGCATCATGTCGACCGTCGCGCCATCGACCGACAGCGGCAGGATCAGCCGCTCCATGCGCGTGCTGACGCCCCGGACGCTGGTGAACAGCGTGCGCGAGACGTGCGGTGCGGCCGTGCGCCGACACTCGCCGTAGTGGGCCAGGATGGCGTCGCGCTGATCGCCGAAATCGAGCTCGTCGAGATAGCGGCCGGTGTAATCGTCGCCGAAACGCGCCACCACCCCGGTGCCGACGACGCGCACGCGGAAGCGCTCGCCCTCGACGTCCAGAAGGATGATGTTGGGCAGAAGCTCGTGGAAGTCGAGCGGGTCGATGTCGGCGCGCGCCGGCATCGCACGACCCTGCCGCTTGCTCTCCCAGTAGGCTAACAGCCGCCGAAGCCCGGCACTCTCCAGCTCGGGCATCGAGCCCCCTGATCCGCCGCCGCATGGCGCCCCGCCGACGGGTGGCGCCCGGGCAGTCTACCCCAAGCGAGGCTACCCCGCCACGCGGGCGGTACCCGGCCCTTCGCCCGAGATGATCGCGGAGGCGAGCCCGAAAGCCTTGGCGGCAGCGTCGAGCCGACGCTGAACCGTCTCGCCCAGCCGCGGCGCGACGGCTTCGGGTACGACCAGAAGCAAACGCTCGCGCTCGCGCGCGAGCCGCGACTCGTCGAGGCGCGAGGGCACCGCGCCCGCGAGCGCGTAGCCCAGGCGCAGCGCGCGGCCGAGCGCGAGCGCCCGGGCCGCGAGCTCGTCGTCGACGCCCAACGGCGCGATCTCGTCCGCCACGTCACTCAGATTGCCGCCATAGCGGCCGTAGACCGCCAGCGCCAGGAACCCCCGCTCCGCATGGCCCAGCCCGGGGACGGGGGTCCGCAGGACACGGAAGAAGGCGTGCTGGGCACGGTAGCCGGGATGCTCGGTCCAGCCCAGATCGGACAGGTGGCACGCGGCGCGCGCGATCTGGGCCCAGCGCGGTTCCTCGCCGGCAAGCAGCGGCGCCATCCAGCGCACCAGCGCCGCGCCCATCGCCGGGTCGCGCCCGAGCAGCCCTCCGAGCCAGACCGATCCCTCCGCCAGCGGGTCCGCCGCGCGCGTCTCGGGATCGAGCGCATCGTAGAGCACGCCTTCGCGCAGGCCGAAGGCGGAGAAGACGAGCCGCGCGGGCCTGGCATGCGCGAGCAGGCGGCTCATGAGCAGCGCGGCATTGGGGAGCGTCTCGACACGCTTAGCCGGCACGCCCGCCAGCTTGCGCAGCGACGCCTTCGACTGCTTGGCGATCAGCTCCAGGACATCCTCGATTTCCGCGCGCGGCAAGGTGTAGCGGTCGATGATGCGCAAGGCGTAATTGCGCTGAGCCATGTGGATCCGGGCGAGCGCGCGCCACGCGCCGCCGACCGGGTAGAAGTCCAACCCTTCGGCGCGCTCGAGCCAATCGAGCTTGCGCAGATAGCCGTCGATCTTCTTCGTCAACTTGTCGCCCGTCTGGTCCATGGCCGCGAGGCGCAAGGGGCCGAGCGGCAGCGTCGCCTGCTCCGCCGGTTCGCCACCGTCGAGCGCGACCAGTTCGAGCGATGCACCGCCCAGGTCGCCGACCACGCCCCGGGCCTCGGGGTGGCCGGACAGCACGCCCATGGCCGACAGCCGCGCCTCTTCGGTGCCGTCGACGACGCGGATCCGGATGCCGGTGCGAGCCTCCATGGCGGCGACGAAGTCCGGACCGTCGGCGGCATCGCGCACGGCCGCGGTGGCTATGGCGTGGATCGGGTCGGCAGCCATGTCGCGCGCCAAGGCGACGAAACGCTCGAGCGCGGCCGTGGCCAACTCGACGCCGTCAGGGTCGAGCTTGCCCGTGCGCTCGAGCGAGCCACCCAGGCCGCACAACACCTTCTCGTTGAACAGGGTCACCGGCAGCCGCCGGGGCGCACCGTAAACGACCAGGCGCACCGAATTGGAGCCGATATCGATGACCGCGGAGCGCTCTGCTCCGCCATCGTCTCCGCGACCGGCCAGCCTGTTCCAAGCCATCGTATCGGCTCTGCCCTATGCGCTCTTCTCGTCCTCGAGGACGAGCCTGGCGACGCCCTTCTTTGCGCTGCCGCGGCCCGAGAGGCTCGGGTTGGTCATGAAGTATCGGTGGCAGTTGAACCCCTCGCCCGACGTGGTTTCCCGCCGATACTCGCCGTTGGCCTCCATGACCCAGCTTTGCGTCTCATCCTTGAGGTTGGCGACCATGATCTGGTCCAGCACCTGCGAGTGTACGGTCGGATTCTCGATCGGCACCAGGGTCTCGACCCGCCAGTTGAGGTTGCGCGGCATCCAGTCGGCCGAGGAGATAAACACCTTGGCGTCGCGCGAGGGCAGCTTCTTGCCGCCGCCGAAGGCGACGATGCGCGAGTGCTCGAGGAAGCGGCCGATGATCGACTTGACCCGGATGTTGTCCGACAGCCCGGGGACGCCCGCGCGCAGGCAGCATATGCCGCGAATCACCAGGTCGATCTGCACGCCCGCCTGCGAGGCGCGGTAGAGCGCGTCGATCAAGTCCGGGTCGACGATCGAGTTCATCTTCGCCCAGACCGCCGCCGGCCGGCCGGCCTTGGCGTGCTCGATCTCCTCCTCGAGATGCTGCATCAGACGTTCGCGCAGGGTGAGCGGCGCGATGGCGATCTTCTCCATCGCCTCGGGCCGCGCGTAGCCGGTCATGTAGTTGAACAGCCGCGCCGCGTCGTGGCACAGCGCCGGGTCGCAGGAGAAGAAGGACAGATCGGTGTAGATGCGCGCGGTCACCGGATGATAGTTGCCGGTCCCGTAGTGGACGTAGGTGCGCAGGCCCGATGCCTCGCGCCGGATCACCAGCGACACCTTGGCGTGGGTCTTGAGGTTGGTGAAGCCGTAGACCACCTGCGCGCCGGCACGCTCGAGCTCGCGCGCCCAGCGGATGTTGGCCTCCTCGTCGAAGCGCGCCTTGAGCTCGACCATCGCGGTGACCGACTTGCCGGCCTCCGCCGCCTCGGTCAGCGCGGCGACGACCGGCGAATCGTTGGAGGTGCGGTAGAGTGCCTGCTTGATTGCCACCACCGAGGGGTCGTGCGCCGCCTGACGCAGGAACTGAACCACCACGTCGAAACTCTCATAGGGGTGATGGACGACGATGTCCTTGGCGCGGATGGCGGCGAAGCAGTCGTTGGAGTATTCGCGGATCCGTTCGGGAAAACGCGCGTCATAGGGCGGGAACAGCAGGTCCGGCCGATCGTCGGCGATGAGCTGCTTGGCATCCGCCAGGCCCACCGTCTCCTCGACCACAAACACGTCGTCGCGCTGGACGCCGATCTCGTCGAGCAGGAAGTCGCGCAGCTTGGCGCTCATTCCGGCGGTGATGGTCAGACGGATGATGCTGCCCCGGCGGCGGCGCTTGAGCGCGGTCTCGAACAGCCGCACGAGATCCTCGGCCTCCTCGTCGATCTCCATCTCGCTGTCGCGGATGACGCGGAACAACCCCTGTCCCTCGAGTTTGAACTCGGGGAACAGCCGCCCGAGGTACAGTTCGATCACGCGCTCGAGCGCGATGTAACGCACGGTCTGCCCGGGCAGGCGAACGTAGCGGCTGAGCTGCTGCGGCACCTGGACCAGGGCGAACATGTTGTCCTCGTCGCCCGTGCGCGAGAGCTCGAGGACCAGGGCGATGCCGAGGTTGTGGATGAACGGGAACGGGTGCGCCGGGTCCACCGCCACCGGCGTCAGAACGGGGAATATGTTCTCGTGAAAATAGCGCTCGAGCCAGGCCTTGTCGTCCACGCCGAGTTCCCGCGGACCGACGACCGCGAACCCGGCTTCTTTCTTGAGCTGGCTCAAGAGCTCGCGATAGGCCTCCTGTTGCGCCTTCATCAGGTGGCCGGCGCGCTGGTGGATCGCCTCGAGCTGCTGCGCGGCCGTCATCCCGTCCTGGCTGGGCGCCTTGACGCCGGCGGCGACCTGCCCTTTCAGCCCGGCGACGCGCACCATGTAGAACTCGTCCAGGTTCGACGCCGAGATCGACACATACCGCAGCCGCTCGAGCAGCGGATAGTTGGGATTGTGCGCCTCGGCCAGGACGCGTTCGTTGAAGGCGAGCCAGGAAAGCTCGCGATTGATGAAGCGGTTGGCCGAGCTCGGGGAGATCTTGTCCGCGGCCCGCCGGGTCCGAGTGCTGTTCATCTATCCGCTCCGGTGCGGGGTGTCGGTCCCGCCAATATGCGGCACCGCAGCATCGTTGCAAATAGCCGGCTCCCAGCTTTCACCTCAGTGAAACACTTCTTTACGCGCACGATCCAGCCTGACAGAAAGGGTCGCCTCCTCACGAGCCGATCCGCCGCATGAAGCATCTCTACCTGCTCAGGCACGCCAAGAGTGCGTCCGAGGCGATGACCGAGGACTACGACGTGCCGCTGTCCGCCCTGGGGCGGCGGCAGGCCGAGGCGATGGCGGCGTACATGGCGCGCGCGAGCATCCGACCGGATCTGGTCCTGTGCTCTGGCGCGGCGCGGGCGCGCGAAACCTGCGACATTCTGTCGGCGGCCGGCAGGCGCGCGATCGAGACCGTGTACGAACCCCGCCTCTATCTCGCGTCGGCGGACCGGCTGCTGCGCCGCGTTCGCGAGGTGGCGTCGGCGATCGAGGCTGTGCTGGTGGTGGCGCACAACCCGGGGCTGCAGCATCTCGCGACCCTGCTGACCGCCGACATATCGGCGCGCCAAGGCCAGCAACCCGGTATCGCCCTGGCACCATGCACCCTTGCCGCACTGCGGGTGCCGACGGCAGACTGGCCGGGCATCGGCCCCGGCGACGCCCGGCTCGACGCCCTGGTGTCGGCACGCGAGCTGGGCGCCTGACCCGCACCCGTACCCGCCGAGCGAACGATGACGGCCAAGACACTGCTGCTGCTTCGGCATGCCAAGTCGTCCTGGGACGACCCGTCGCTGCGCGACTTCGACCGGCCGCTGGCGCCGCGCGGTCGGCGCGCCGCGCCGCTGATGGCGGCGCATATCGAGCAGGCCGGGCTGACGCCCGATATCGTGCTGTGCTCGCCCGCGGTGCGGGCACGCGAGACCTGGGAGCTGATGGCTCGGTTGTGGACGGAGCCGCCGTCGGTGGAGTACGACCGCAATCTTTACGGCACCGGTCCGCAGGCCTGTCTGGCCCGGCTGCGCACGCTGGACGACGGCATCGCCCGCGCCCTGGTGATCGGGCACAACCCGGATCTCGAGGATTTGGCGGCGATGCTCGCGGCGAGCGGCGAGGGCGACGCCCTCGAGCGCATGCGCAAGAAGTTCCCCACCTGCGCGCTGGCGGTGATCCGGTTCGACGCGGACGGCTGGTCCGCGATCGGGCCGCGCCAGGGACGTCTGGTGGCGTTCGTGACGCCCAAATCGCTGGTCTGAGCCTGCCGCTCAGCCCTTTGCGCGCCAGAACGGCTTCGCCTTGCGGTAGGCCTTCCAGACCTCGGGCAGATGGGTCAGGTCGCGCTCGATGCGGCCCAGGAACCAGCCGACGAGCACGCCGGCGGCACGGTCCATCTGGGCTCTGGTGCCGCCGCCGGAAACCCGGCGCATGTCGACCAACGCGTCGGCGAGGCGCCGGCCGACGACGGCGTCGTTGAGGCTGCCCAGCGCCTCCTGCATCTCGCGCACGCGCGCGACCGCGCGCTTGGCCGGCTTCGGCTTGTAGAGACTGGCGAAAAACTCGGCGACGTAGCGCAGCTTCTTGGCGCGCAAGCGCAGCCTGTGCAGGTCGTTCTCGCCCAGCGTACGGTGCTTGCGGCCCAGCTTGTGCATCCGGCGCGCGGCCCTGTCGAGCGCGCGGTCGGCAAAGTCGGCCACGGGCTCGTCCAGCGCCGCCGCGGCGTCGGCTCGGTTGGCCCAGGCGTCGTTGTCGAGCCATACGTCGAGGCGCAGGATCAGCCTGGTGAAGCGACTGTCCTGGACCGCGGCCCGCGCGGCGTCGTAGGCCCGGTCACGCGCTGCCTCGGCGCGCACGGCCATGGCGGCAACCGACGCATCCTCGGGCAGGCGCTGGCGCAGCGGTCCGAGTGTCTCTTCGACGAACACGTCCCAGTCGCGGGCCGGCCCCAACTCGCGCTGCAGCCAGCGCAGTTCGGTGCGCAGATAGTCGCGCACATTGGGCGCGATCACATCCTCGAACAGCGGCACCAGCGCGCGCAGACGGCGCAGCGCGACACGCATCTGGTGGACGCCCTCGGGATCGCCGCCGTCCATGACTGCGGCCTCGTTGGCCAGCATATGGTCGATGCAGCCGCGCGCCAGGACGGGAAAAGCCTGCTGCACCGACATATCACGGGTCAGCAGGCTGGGCTTGGCCTTGCGCGGGACGGGTCGCACGTGCTCGACCATGCCGTAGCCGCGCGCGGCCTTTGTGCGCCGCTCGATACGCACGGGCAGACTCTCGTGCAGAGCGAGTGCGAGCTCGTAGAGGCGCGCGGGCGAACCCGACTTGAGCTCGAGTTCGGCCTCGCAGATCGCCTGGTGCTCATCGCCCGCACGCACCTCGCCGACATCGAGTGCGACCTCGATGTCACTCTCGATCAAGCGCACGGGCAGGGTGGTGCGCTCGATCTCGGTGCTGAAGACCGGGGCCAACGTGCCGCGCACGGCGTCGCTCGTGAACAGGTGCGCCAGCTGCGCGTTCAGCCGCTCGACCTCCGGGTGGTCGCCGTCGACCTCGGATTCGTACTCGTCGTGGACCTGAGCGCCGCCATGGCCGTTCGAGCGCGGCACCTTGAGGCACTGGATACGGCGTGCGCCGTCGGCCCGCACACGCAGTGCCGCGCCGGAGGCCTTGAGCGCCAGATCCGGCGTATCGAAATAGGTGGTGACCAGCTTGCGCTTGCGCGCACGGCCACATGCGAGAGAGCGGAGCAGGGCGTGCCGGTTGAAACGGGTGGCCTGCTCGGGCTCAAGCCGTAGCTTGAGTTCAATTTCTTCGTTCACCTTCGCGCTCACAGCCTCGCTCCGGCCGCGAAGATTGTTCGCATCCGACGCCTCCCGGGCAAGCGGCGCGTGAACTTGCCCACAGGAAATGGCAACCTGTCCACAGCAAGATGTGACTTATCCACAGACCAATCCAAACGATAGGCGGCCGCAGGGACCCGAGCAAAAGCCCGAAAGCCTGTCAACACCACCTTTTCCAGTTGCGGCCCGCCCCCCGTGCCACCACCGCGTCGGGCCAATATGCGCACCCCGTGCGCCACGGTCAACAGCCCGGACGCAAAGCGGCGCCGCTGTCAGACCGTCGAGTTGAAGTCGCCGCCGTCGAGCAGCAGGTTCTGGCCGTTGATAAATCCGGCGTGGGCCGAGCACAGAAAGGCACAGGCCTTGCCGAACTCCTCGGGACGGCCCAGGCGCCGGGCCGGATGGACGGCGATGCGCTCTGCGCGCACCTCTTCGCCGGTCTTGCCCGCGTTCCGGCCCATGAAGGCGAAGTTCTCCATCAGGCGGTCGGTCTCGAACACGCCGGGCAGCAGACCGTTGATGGTGACGTTGTGCTGCACAACCTGACGCGCGAGGCCGGCGACGAAGCCGGTGAGGCCGGCGCGAGCGCCGTTGGACAGGCCGAGCACGGGGATCGGCGACTTCACCGTGCCCGACGTGATGTTGACGATGCGGCCGAACTTGCGCTCGATCATGCCGTCGACGGTCGCCTTTATGAGGAAGATCGGCGCCAGCATGTTGGCGTCGAGCGCCTTCAGCCAGTCGTCGCGGTCCCAGTCGCGGAAGTCGCCCGGCGGAGGGCCGCCGGCGTTGTTGACCAGGATGTCGGGGTTCGGACAGGCGTCGAGCGTGGCGGCGCGGCCTTCCTCGGTGGCGATGTCACCGGTCACCGCCACCACCTCGGCGCCGGTAGCCGACCGGATCTCGTCGGCCGTCGCCTCGAGGGTTTCTTCGGTACGCGCGGTAATCACCAACTTGACGCCCTCCTCCGCCAGCGCCATGGCACATGCACGGCCCAGCCCCTTGCTCGCCGCGCAGACCAGCGCCGTCTTGCCCGCGATGCCCAGATTCATGTTTTCGGTCTCCCTTAGATTCAGGACTCGATCATAGGCAAAATACGACAATGGCTGCTAGGGCAGCGGGGACAGGAGGTTCGTAGCGAGCGGCGACGCGTCGGAAGTTCGTGAGGCTGCAGAAGGCGTTCTCGATACGCCGGCGTTCCGTGTTGCGGCAGATGTCGTGACGGATTGGACGCTTTCAGCCCGTGTCCGGGGATCACCGGCTGGGGTCCTCGGGCCCAGGATCGAGCCCGCAGAGCATCGACATCGTAGCCCCTTTCCGCAACCAGATGGCCAAGATACCTTGCGGCCCTGATCAGATCATCGGCGGCACGAATATCGCTCACGTTGCCTGGTATCGGCCGAAGCACGATAGGACGGGCCAGCAGGTCGGTCGGGCATGGCCCATGGTGGTCCGGCCGCCGCCGCGGACAGGCCAATATGAGCCGGCGCCACTTCGCCCAGCTCAATCTGCTACGTCGCTCATACATCCTGTCGTCCTAAACCAACCCATCCGCTCAGCTGGACAGCCCCGAAGTTTTCTCAGGCTGCGGGCGGCCGCTTGCGGATGTCGGCACTATGTCGTCGTGCCTGCACCGGGTTCCTAGGGAGCCTGCGTGATCTCGGCATCAACGAGGGCCTTGGCCGCGCTCAAGGCATCCCCTGCCGGATCGTCCGTGTACCCAAGATGCGCGGTGACTATGGCGCCCTCCTTCAGCAATAGAAGCTGACGCGCCAAAGCTTCAGAATGGCTTGCCCCGGCCTGTTTCGCCAAGTCACGGATGTGGGTGTAGATCAGGCGCTTGTGCTCGGCCGCTTGCGCGTGGATGGGGTGGTCCGCGTCAGGGTATTCTCCAGACGCCTTGATGAACATGCAGCTATGGAAGTCCGGCTGGGCGAACCACTCACCCAGCACGTCGAACATGGCCAGCAACTGGCCACGCGGTGTCGCAGATCGGTCTTCCATGCGCCGGTAGAGCCAGTTGCGGAACTGCTCGTCACGCAGGCGCAGCGCGGCGAGGATCAGATCCTCCTTGGTGCGGAAGTGCTTATACATGGACGTCTTCGAGATACCGGTCTCTGCCACGAGGCGGTCCATGCCGGTGGCGTGGAAGCCGTAGCGGTAGAAGACGGCCAATGCCTTCTGCACCAGTTCGTCGCGTTTGGTCGGTCGCATGTGCCAGCCCTTAAAATGTACTGATCTGTTTATATTAAATTAACGGCCTGGAGGCAACCAGGAAGATTTTTTCACTTTATTGTCAGTATGTTATACGTATGGTGTAGCGATTGACGCCACGAATCGCAGATTCAGGTATTGACATGGCGTACCGATCGGTACACATTGTCAGCGTAACACGGCAGCGCTCGGTCGCGGTGCCCGAGGCGCGGGCGGTCCGGCGGCGCCGACGCTAAAGGAGGAACCCATGTTGTTCGACTATCTCCAATTCTATGCCGACCCCGGCCTGACTCACTCGCTACGCGCCGGGAATGAGGCGCGGGCGGCCGCCATTTATGCTCGCTGGCGGGCGTTCCGTGAGCTGATCGCCGCAGCGTTCCGCGGTCTCCGCCACGCTTTGTGGCGTTCTTACCGCAAGCGCACGACACGCCGGGAGCTACAGGCGCTCAGCACACGGCAGTTGCGGGACATGGGATTGCGGCACACTGACATCGGCTGGGCCGCGATGGCGGTCGCCACTCGAACACCTCAGGCGGGGATGACCGCTGCGGCGGTGCGCCGCAACCGGGACGAGGCCGGAGCGGAGCACGACGCGACCATTGTGCGGCTGCCCGGCTCGGATGCAGGCCGGGACCATACCGCGAAGAGTTCGCCCGTGCGCCAGGGGCGAGTGGCGGGTTGAGGGCGAGATGCCGTCCCGGCCCCGTGCCGGGACGGCATCTTTTCGCAGCTCACCCTTCCCTGAATCCGAACGACGCAACGCTACGGAGATTGATCATGAGCCGTCCCCCTCTTCCCCCGTTCACCGATGAGACCGCGCCGGAAAAGGTCCGTTTGGCTGAGGACGCCTGGAACACGCGCGACCCGGAGACAGTCGCGCTCGCCTATACACCCGACAGCGAATGGCGCAACCGCGCTGAATTCCCAGAGGGCCGTGACGAGATCAAGGCATTCCTCGCTCGCAAATGGGCCCGCGAGCTCGAGTACCGGCTGATCAAGGAACTCTGGGCCTATGAAGGCAACCGAATCGCCGTGCGCTTCGCCTACGAGTGGCACGACGATGCCGGCAATTGGTTCCGTTCATACGGCAACGAGAACTGGGAGTTCGACGACGACGGCCTGATGCGCCGCCGCATCGCCAGTATCAACGACCTGCCGATCAGCGAGGACAAGCGCAAGTTCCGTTGGCGGCAGGGCCGCCGGCCCGATGACCATCCCGGACTCTCGGACCTCGGTCTCTAGCAAAACTGTTCAAAGGAGGCTCCAATGGCACGCGCCTTCGCAGAGATCGCCTTCACTCCGGCGGTCCGCCAGATGCAGGAGCACATGGGCTCCGCCCCCGGCTACGCGAAGTTCCTCGAACCCGACGCCGAGTCCCACGATCGGCTGAGCGATAAAGAAACCGCGTTCATCACTGGCCGCGACGGCTTCTATCAGGCGACGGTTTCAGAGACCGGTTGGCCTTACGTGCAGTTCCGCGGCGGCCCGAAGGGATTCCTCAGAGTCCTGGACGACCGGACCATCGCGTATGCCGATTTCCGCGGCAACCGGCAGTATGTGAGTGTCGGGAACCTTACCGTCGACGACCGGGTCGCGCTGATCCTCGTCGACTACCCGAACCGGCGCCGGCTGAAGCTCTTCGGCCATACGCGGCTGATAGAGAAGGACGAGGACCCGGCGCTGGTCGCGTCGCTGCACGATCCCGTGTATCGGGCCCAGCCCGAACGCGCCGTTATCGTCACGGTCGCCGGCTTCGACTGGAACTGCCCGCAGCACATCCCCGAACGGTTCACAATCGAGGAATTCGAGGCGCATCTCGCCCCGATGCGCGCGGAACTCGAGCAGCTCCGCGCAGAGAATGCAGCGCTGAAGGCCAAGTAACCGGAGTGACCTCTCATTGAAGCGGTCTCGGCCTCACTGCGCGACGAGCCGTTGGCCCGCGCCTGTCCCCCTTTCCGATGAAAGCGGAGCGCTGCGCCGAAACGAATGGGATATCGGAGCCTCCATGATCGTCTCTGGAGCTTCCGAATCCGATATGCCCACTCAATCAACACCCTGAATCGGTTCTGACCCTAGTTCCGGTTTTCGTCGTCGAAGCGGCCGGCGGCGAACATCTCGCGCACCAGCTCGCGAGTGATCTCCCGGTGCGCGGCCAGCGCCTGTCGGTCGACCGCGGCGACGATGCGCTCGACACCGGCGAACGACCGCTCCACCCGGCGCAGCATGTAGTCGAGTGCAGGGCGGCTGGCGCGAAGCTGGCGGTCGGCGAACAGCTTGACCAACAGCGCGCCCAGGAGCGTGTCGTCGGGTGAGCCTATCTCGGCCGCCGACAGTGCGCGCACGCGCGAGGCCAGGTCGGGCAGCCCGACGGGCCAGCGCGAGGCCGGTGCCCGCGCGGTCAGCACGAGCCGGCCGTCGCGGCGGCGCAGGGCGTTGTAGAGATGGAACAGACCGCGCTCCCGCCCGGCGTCGCCGACGACCGTGCGTTCGGCGTCCTCGACGACGTAAAAGCGACAGCGCTCGGCCAGTGCGACCGGGTCGGCATCGGCCAGCACGGCGGCGTCGATCTCCTCGGCCCCGGTCTCGTGGCGCCACACGGCCACGAGGTGCGTCTTTCCCGCGCCTTCCGGACCGGACAGCACCAGGCCGCCCGCCGGCCAGTCGGCCCAGCGCTCGAGCATCGCCACGGCTGCTTCGTTGCACGGCGCCACGAAGAAGTCGCCGCGGCCCATGGCCGGGCGCGGCGGCAGGTCGAGCGTTAGCTGGCGACTACTCATCTGGCGGCTGCGTATCCTCGGTGCCGGTGTAATAGGTGCTGGCAACATAGCGCTCGATCGCGAAGCGGCCGAGCACCCCGATCACCGCCGCGATGGGCACGGCGAGCAGCAGCCCGACGAAGCCCAGCAGCGTGCCGCCGGCGAACAGCGCGAATATGATCCACACCGGATGCAGCCCGACCCGGTCGCCGACCAGGATCGGCTGCAGCACGTTGCCCTCGATCACCTGCCCGGCAACGAAGATGGCCGCGACGATGCCGACATTGAGGAGATCGCCGAACTGCACCGCCGCCAAGCCGATCGACAGTACGCCGCCGATGACGGCGCCGGCATAGGGGATGAACGATATCAGCCCCGCGCCCAGGCCCACGATGAGACCGAACTCGAGCCCGGCGAGCGACAGCGCGATGGCGTAGAACAGGGCCAGGATGACCACGACCGTCGTCTGGCCGCGCACGAACCCGGCGAGGCGCCGGTCGATCTCCAGCACCTGGGCGCGGATGGTGCCGGCGTGCTGGCGCGGCAGCCACCGGTCGACCTGGACGACCAAGCGGTCCCAGTCGAGCAGCAGGTAGAAGGCGACCACCGGAGTGACGAAGACCAAGGAGAGGAAGGAGAACACGGCCACGCCGCCGCGCACGATGCCGCCCAGCAGACCCGCGAGCCAGTCGACGCCGCGGCCGACGAAGTCGCCGGCTGCGGAGCGGATGCGCTCGAGATCCTCGGGGCTGACCCGGTCGCGCAGCACCTCGAGCACGGCCGCGATCAGGCCGCGCAGATTCTCGACATAGCCCGGCAGGCGCAGGCTGAACGCCTCGATCTGCTGGACGAGCAGCGGCACGAACAGCAGCAGCGCCGCGATCACCACGAGCACGAACAGCGCGGTGATGATCGCGGTCGCCAGCGCGCGGGAGAAGCCCCATTTCTCGAGCCGGTCCGCCGCCGGATCGAGCAGGTAGGCCACTGCCATGCCGGCGACGAAGGGCAGCAGGATGTCGCGCAGCAGCCAAAGCAGCGCGCAGAACACCGCGAGGCCGATCAGCCAGAACCGGATCTGATTGTCGCGCGTCATGCACCCCCTATTTCGCGCCGCCGGTGCGGTCCTCTTCGGCGAACGCCTCGCGCAGCCAGTCGAACACGTAGCCGGCGCCCGAGACCAGCGTGCTCGCCGCCACGATATAGACCAACGGCGCCACCGGCACCATGGCGGGCAGCACGCCGCCCTCGACACCGAGCACCACCGTGGCGAGGACGATCTGCGCCGCCGTGTTGACCTTGGAAGCTGCCGACGGCCGCACGCGGTGGCTAAGGCCCAGCATCATCGACAGCAGCACCCCGCCGACGATCAGCACGTCGCGCGACACGACCAGGATGACCAGCCAGCTCGGCAGAAGCTCGTGGACCGCGAGGGTTACGTAGACCGCGACCAGGAGCGTCTTGTCGGCGATGGGGTCGAGATAGCGGCCGAGCTCGGTCTCGGCGTTGAAGCGCTTGGCGATGAAGCCGTCGACCGCGTCGGACGCGCCCGCGGCCAGGAACAGCCAGAACGCCCAGGCCAGCGCCCCTTCCGAGATCAACGCGACCGCCAGCGGCACCGCCAGCAGCCGGGCGATCGTGATCAGGTTGGGAAGGATCACTCTGACGGTACCGGCGCGGGGGCGTCCCCGCCGGACGGCTGGTTCGGCGAACTCGGCTGCGCGGGCACAGTCTCGCCGGGTACGGGCCGAGAGGGTGCGCCTTGCCCGGCGAGCCGGAGCAGCCAGCTCTGCCCGGCTCCGACCCCGGCAGCGCCGCTGAAATCGTCGGGCGTCAGGATCAGGTCGCGCTGCCGCAGCGCGGTCTGCAGCCGCGGCACGTCGCCCAGATAGGACAGGCGCAGCAGGGCCTCGTTCCGGCTCAGCGAACGCACCTCCACCGACTTGATCAGGTTCACCTGATCGAGCCGCGCGCGCACCTGGACCCAGGTGTCGAACGCGGTCAGCGGGACGTGCACCTCGATCGCCTGGGGTGCGCCGACGGCAACCATGTTGGCCTGCTTCCAGCGCACCTCGAGGTCGCGCACGATGTCCTCGACCACCGGGATGTAGGCATCGGGCCCCTCGCCTCGCGGCAGATCGTGTGTCCCGGCCGACACGCTCTGGCCGGAGTGCGTCTCGAAACGGGTCATCGTGGCCGTACCCGCCGCAGGATCGGCGACCGCGATCAAGACCTCGCCCGCGTCGTAGCGCGATCCGATGGCGCTGAGCGCCTTCGGTTCGCCCGCGACTGCCTGCGACGCATCGACCTGCTGCAGGTCCTCGAGACCGCCCAGCGGCACGACCACCGGGATCAGACCGCCTTGCGGCACGCCCCGCGCCCAGGCCTCTCGCCACGGGTTGGGGTCGTCCCACAGCACGGGGCCGTCCGGGCTGCGCCATATCGGCAGCACGACGATCGGTTTGGAAGCCGAATCGACGTAGTTGAGGCCGACACCGTCGAGTATCTCGTGCACGCCGTCTGGCTTGAAGCGCACCGTCAGGTCCGCGATGTAGCGGACGTTGGAAGTTCGCTCGTCGGCGATCTCCATGGACCGCACAAGCTGTTCGATCCGAGCCGGTTCGACATTGGGCAGCCGCGAATGGTCGGCCGGCAGGGTCAACCGCTCGAGCAGTCGGCGCAATGCTTGGCGCTGACCCTGGGCCAGGGCCGCCTGACGCGCCGACTGAACGCTTTCGCCCTCGACGTCGACATGGACGGTGACGGTATAGGGTTGGCCGGTCTGCGCCCATGCGCCACTGGCGCCCAGCGCCAGGACGACGAACGCGGCGAGAAGGGCAGCGAGAGGCGGAAAGGCGCTTCGGCGCGGCAGGGTCATTTGCACTGTATCCCGGTTACACTATTGTCGGCGCGCCCATCGGGACGCGCGTTATAGCCCAAGGCGGGAGCGGTCGTCATCAGCAAGGCCTACAAGGACGCGGGCGTCGACATCGACGCGGGCAATGCCCTGGTGGAGGCGATCAAGCCGATGGCCGAGGCCACCGGCCGGCCCGGCGTGGCCGGAGGGCTGGGCGGCTTCGGCGCGCTGTTCGATCTCAAGGCGGCGGGGTTCACCGATCCGATCCTGGTGGCTGCGACCGACGGTGTAGGCACCAAATTGGACATCGCCAAGGCGACGGGGCGGCACGACACCATCGGGATCGACCTGGTAGCGATGTGCGTCAATGACCTCGTGGTGCAGGGAGCGGAGCCGCTGTTCTTCCTCGATTATTTCGCCACCGGCCGGCTCGAGACGGATGCCGCCGCCGCGGTGGTTTCGGGCATCGCCGCCGGCTGCCGCGAGGCGGGCTGCGCGCTGATCGGCGGCGAGACGGCGGAGATGCCCGGCCTCTACCCGCCCGGCGCTTACGATCTGGCCGGCTTCGCGGTGGGCGCCGCCGAGCGCGGCGGGCTGCTCGACGGCTCGACCGTGGCCGCAGGCGACGTGGTGCTGGGGCTGGCGTCGTCGGGGCTGCACTCCAACGGCTTCTCGCTGGTGCGCAAGGTGATCGGCGACGCCGGGCTCGACTACGCGGGCCCGGCACCGTTCGATCCGGAGCGAAGCCTGGGCGAGGTGCTGCTCGTGCCCACGCGCATCTATGTCGGCCCCTGCCTCGCGGCGCTGCGGGTGGGCGGCGTGAAGGCGCTCGCGCACATCACCGGCGGCGGGCTGATCGAGAACATCCCGCGCGTGCTGCCCGCGGGGCTTGGCGTGGCGCTCGACGGGGGCGCGTGGGAGGTGCCCGAGGTGTTCCGATGGATCGCCTCGGCCGGCTCGGTCGAGACGTCCGACATGGCGCGCACCTTCAACTGCGGGCTCGGCATGGTCGTGGTTGCGGGGCGCGATGGTGCCGAGGCCGTGGCGGCCGCGCTGCACGAGGCGGGCGAGACCGTGCGGGCGGTGGGCCGGGTGGTGACCGCCGGGGAGGGACCGCGCGTTGCGATCGAGGGGTGGGACGGGCAATGGCGCTGAGCCGGGCGCCGGGCGACCCGCCGCTCAAGGTCGGCGTGCTGATCTCGGGGCGCGGCTCGAACATGGCCGCGCTGCTGGACGCGTGCGCCGATCCGGCATTCCCCGCCGAGATCGTGGCCGTGATGTCGAACCTGCCGGACGCCGCCGGCCTCGAGCGGGCCGAGGCCGCCGGCGTCCCGAGCCGGGTGATCGACCATCGGGTCCACGGGCCCGACCGCGCTGCGTTCGAGGGCGCGCTCGACG
>CAZMTC010000012.1:0-26454 GCA_964569105.1 uncultured Alphaproteobacteria bacterium
GGTCTTCGCTTCTGACATGTGCGGGCTGCAGCCCCGTGGCCTCGCGCGCGGCGGCGCGCCATGTTAAGGGAAAGCGAACGCCAAGCGGGAATGCACCAGACATGGACAGCTTGTCAAACCGGATCAGGGTCGGCGTGCTCGGCGCCAGCGGCTACACGGGCGCGGAGCTGACCCGCCTGCTGCTCGGGCACCCACAGGTCGAGGTCGCCGCGATGACCGCGGACCGTCATGCCGGGAAGGCGATGGAGGAGGTGTTTCCTCATTTGGGCGGCTACGGCCTGCCGGATCTCGTCACCATCGACGACGTCGACTGGGGCGGGCTCGACGTGACCTTCGCGTGCCTGCCGCACGCCACGACGCAGGAGGTGGTGGCGAAGCTGCCCGAGCGCCTCAAGGTGGTCGACCTGTCGGCCGACTTCCGTCTGCGCGACCCGAAGGTCTACGAGGCGACCTACGGCAAGCCGCATGGGGCGGTGGAGCTTCAGAAGCAGGCGGTCTACGGCCTGACCGAGATCTACCGCGAGGACATCAAGCCGGCGCGGCTGGTGGCCTGCCCTGGCTGCTATCCGACCGCGGCGCAGTTGCCGCTGGTGCCGCTGATCGAGGCCGGCATGGTCGATGCCGACGACATCATCATCGACGCCAAGTCGGGGGTCACCGGCGCCGGCCGCTCGCTCAAGGAGGGCATGCTGTTCGCCGAAGTGTGGGGCGGCTTCCATGCCTATGGGGTCGCCACCCACCGCCACGGGCCCGAGATCGAGCAGACGCTGGGCGAGGCGGCGGGGCGGCCGATCACGGTCAACTTCACGCCGCATCTGGTGCCGATGAACCGGGGCATCCTGGCGACTATCTACGTCCGGTTGGACGGCGGAGCGACGGCCGACGACCTGCGCGCCAAGCTGGCGGAGCGCTATGCCGACGAGCCGTTCGTGCGTGTGCTGGAGGAGGGCGCGGCGCCCGCCACCCGGCAGGTCACCGGCTCGAACCGCTGCCTGATCGGCGTTTTCGCCGACCGGGTCAAGGGCCGCGCCATTGTCCTCTCGGCCATCGACAATTTGGTCAAGGGCGCCTCGGGCACGGCGGTGCAGAACATGAACCTGGTCTGCGGCATCCCCGAGACCACGGGGCTCGAGGCCGCGCCGATGTTCCCGTAGGCGGCGCCGTCCGGCCATGGCCTTCGTCTATCCCTTCCAGGGCAAGACCCCCGAGATCGCGCCCGATGCCTTCATCGCGCCCAATGCGGCGGTGATCGGCGACGTCACGATCGGGCCGCGCGCCAGCATCTGGTACGGCTGTACCGTGCGCGGCGACGTCAACTCCATCCGCATCGGCGAGGGGACCAACGTTCAGGACAACACGGCGATCCACGTCGACCACGCCGAGTATCCGACCGTCATCGGCAAGCTGGTGCTGATCGGCCACGGCTGCATCATCCACGCCTGCACGCTCGAGGACGAGAGCTTCGTCGGCATGGGCGCGGTGGTGATGGACAACGCGGTGGTCGAGCGACACGCCATGGTGGCGGCGGGCGCGCTGGTGCTGCCCGGCCGGCGGGTCGAGACCGGCCAGCTCTGGGCCGGCCGTCCCGCGAAGTACCTGCGCGATCTCACCGACGAGGAGATGGCCGGCATCGCTACCGCGTCAGAGCGCTATACCGAGCACGCGGCCAACCACAAGTCGGCGACAGGATCCTGAACATGAGCGAAGTTTCGCCTGCCATCGACTTTGCCCGCCTGGGCCCGCCCGCCGGCACGCGCCTTGCCGTGGTCGGCGGCGCGGGCGGTATGGGGCGGCGCCTGGTCGCGGTCGCGCGTGCACAGGGGCTGGAGGTGGCCGCGCTCGACCTGGAGCGCTCGCTGACCGACCACCCGCCGCCCGAGGGCGTGCGCGCGCTCGCCATCGACGGCACCGACGAGGCCAGCATCGAGACGGCGTTCGACGCCCTGCGCGGCGAATGGGGCGGGGTGGATGCGCTGGTCCACCTGGCCGGCTTCACCCTGTCGGCCACGCCGGTCACCGATCTCGACGCCGCGCGGTGGGACGAGGTGATGGCGGTCAACCTGCGCTCGGCCTATCTGGCGGCGAAGCACGCGGTGCCGGCGATGCGAACGGCGGGGCAGGGGGCGATTGTCGCGGTGGCGTCGAACCTCGCCACGCTGGTCGAGCCCGGCATGGCACCCTATTCGGCCTCCAAGGCGGGAATGATCGCACTGGTCAAGGCGCTGGCCAAGGAGAACGCGCCCGCGATCCGCGCCAACTGCGTCGCGCCCTCGGCGGTCGACACCGCCTTCCTGCGCGGGGGCACCGGACGCGGGGGCGACGAGAGCGACGCGAACATCCTAAACGAGATGATGCACAAAGGCGGCATCCTCGAGAGCATCCCGCTCGGCCGCATCGCCGGGGTCGACGACGTCATCGGCCCGATCCTGTTCCTGCTCGGCCCTGCGGCCCGGTACATGACCGGGCAGACCCTCTACGTGAACGGCGGTCGGTTGATGCCGTAAGAGGCGGTGGGGATACCGCGCGCTACTCCTGCGACCGCACCTTCACGTAGCTGCCCGGCGCGTCCTCGATCGGCTTCAGCTTACCGTCGCCGGGCTGCCGCGCCGGCACCTCGGGGCCGGTGAAGCGCGAGATCCACTTGTCCCATTCGGGCCACCACGAGCCGTCGTGCTGCTGGGCGTTCTTGAACCAGGTTTCCGGGTTCTTGGGCTTCCGGCTGTTGAGCCAGTGGCAGTACTTGTCGGCCGCCGGCGGGTTGATCACGCCGGCGATGTGGCCGGAGGCGGCGAGCACGAACTTGGTCGGCCCGCCATAGAGGTGGGTGGCCTTGTAAGCCGAGACCCATGGCGCGATGTGGTCCTCCTTCGACGCCAGGATGAAGCTCGGCGTCTTGACCGCGCCGAGGTCGATGGGGACGCCTTTGAGCGTGATTCCCCCGGGCTGCGAGAGCTTGTTCTCCTGGTACATCTTGCGCAGGTAGAAGCTGTGCATGGCCGCGGGCATGCGGGTGGCGTCGGAGTTCCAGTAGAGCAGGTCGAAGGGGAAGGGGTCCTTGCCCATCAGGTAGTTGTTGACCACGAACGACCAGATCAGGTCGTTCGACCGCAGCATATTGAAGGTCGTGGCCATGTCCTCGCCGGGCAGATAGCCCCGCTCGGCCATCTTCTCCTCGAGCCAGGCGATCTGCTCCTCGTCGATGAAGACGGAGAGCTCGCCCACCTCCTCGAAGTCGACCAGCGTGGCGAAGTAGGTGGCGCTCTTGACCCGGTCGTCGCCCTTCGCCGCCATCCACGCCAGGGTGGCGGCCAATAGCGTGCCACCCAGGCAGTAGCCGATGGCGTTGACCTCGCGCTCGCCGGTGGCCTGCTCGATCGCGTCGAGCGCCGCGAGTGGACCCTGCATCATGTAGTCCTCGAAGGTCTTCTGCGCGAGCCGCTCGTCCGGGTTCACCCATGAGACGACAAAAACCGTGTGGCCCTGCTCGACCGCCCATTTCACGAACGAGTTCTCGGGCTTGAGGTCGAGGATGTAGTACTTGTTGATCCAGGGCGGGACGATCACCAGCGGCCGCTTGTGCACCGTCTCGGTGCGCGGGGTGTACTGGATCAGCTGCATCAGCTCGTTCTGGTAGACCACTTTGCCCGGCGTGACGGCAATGTTCCCGCCGACTTCGAACGCCTCGGTGTCGGTCATCTTGACGTTCAGCTGGCCGTGGCCGCGCTCGAGATCCTCGATCAGGTTCTCGAGACCGTGAATCAGGTTCTCACCCTTGCTGTCGAGCGTCTCGCGCAGCACGGTCGGGTTGGTCAGTACGAAGTTGGAGGGTGCCATCGCGTCGACGAACTGTCGCGTGTAGAAGTCCACCTTTCGGGCGGTCTTCTCGTCCAGGCCTTCGACATGGGTCACTTGGTCGTGCATCCAGCGCGCGCTCAGCAGGTAGGACTGCTTGATGAAATCGAACACCGCATTCTCGGACCAGGCCTCGTCCTTGAACCGGCGGTCGCCGGGCTCGGGCTGGGCAACCGGCGCAACCTCCTCCTCACCGAGCATGCGCCGCGCGGTGGCCTGCCACAGGCCCATGTAGCTCTGCCACAGCTGGGCCTGTGCCTCGACCAGCTTCTGCGGGTCGGACATCATCTTGGCGGTCATCTCCAGGAACGCGCCGCCGATGTTGAGGGGGTCCGGGTTTGTCCCGACCTTAGCCTGGCGCTCCAGGAACTCACGCACGATCTTCTGGCTGCGTTCGGCCAGCCGCGTCATGGCGGCCGCCGTCTCCACCGGATCCAATGCGTCGTCTGTGGCATGTTGATCGGCCATCGGTCCCCCTTTATGAAAGGACCGGAGCGCGTGGCTCCGCGCCCGTGGACGTACCGGGAATGCGGTGATACACGAGCGCGTGGGACTTTGCAAAACGGGTGCGGTCACGGTCGCCACGCGGGCGCCTCAATCCGCTGCCAACTTCCAGCGCCACGACAGGTAGAACCGGATCATGCCGAACACGGAGGGCACCAAGACGCGCAGGGCCGCTGCCTGGCTCGCACTCGCGACCGGCGCCGTGCTTCTGGCCGGCTGCGAGACGATGGAGTCGATCAATCCCTTCTCTTCCGACGACGAGGCCGAGGAGCCCGGGCGCGAGATGCTGGTCGCGAAGGGCGGCGAGAATGCCGATGAGGTGGAAGCGGAGATCGACACGGACGTCGAGGACACGGGCGAGTACCCCAACCTCGCCACGGTGCCCGACGCGCCGTCATCCGGCATGAGCCCGAACCAGCGCCTGATCATAGAGGAGGGCCTGCTCGCCGACCGTGAGAACGCGCAATACATCGCTGGCCCACCGCCCAAGATGCTGCCCCAGCCGGGCGGCCAGATGCCCGCCTCGCCCTCGGCGCCGGTAGCGTCCACCGAGCTGCCGCCGGCGCAAGAGGACGTCGGGACCTGGGGCGCGGTCCAGGGCTCGTCGGGCGGATCGGAAGGTGCCGGTGTGTCGGGTAACTCGGAGCCGACGGCGACGGCCAACAATCCTGCGCAACAGGCTGCGCTGCCGCCGGGCGAGCAGGTCATGCTGGTTTCGATCCGTTTCCCCGAAGGCTCGGCGCAAGCGCCCGCGCAGGTCGATCAGGTGCTCCAGCAGGTGGCCATGATCCAGAAACAGGAGGATGCGTTCCTGCGGGTGGTCGGGCATACCGGTGCCGACGCCGCCGACAAGGCTGCGCTCTCGGCTGAACGCGCGGAAGTGATCGCTTCGCGTCTCAGGAAGTTCGGTGCCGAGGCGGGCAAGGTGATCGTCGAGGGTGCCGGCGACGGCAAACCCGTGACCCAGGGCGGCGATGCCGAGGCTCGCCGCCAGAACAATCGCGTCGAGATCTTCATGATCCGATAACGCCGCGTCCGTCCGTCGCCGCCGCGTCCGGGAAGACCCGCAATGACCGAAGAGTTCTACCGCATCAAGCGCCTGCCGCCCTACGTGCTGGCGGAGGTCAACGCGCTCAAGGCCCGCGCCCGGGCCCAGGGCCGGGACATCATCGACTTCGGCATGGGCAATCCGGACCGTCCGACCCCCCAGCACGTCATCGACAAGCTCATCGAGACGGTCCAGAACCCGAAGACCCACCGCTATTCCAGCTCGCGTGGCATCCCCGGTCTTCGCAAGGCGGTGGCGGGCTACTACGCGCGTCGCTTCGGCGTGGACATCGATCCCGAGGACGAGGCCGTGGTCACCATCGGGTCGAAGGAGGGCATCGTCTCGCTGGCGCAGGCGATCACCGCGCCGGGCGACGTGGTGCTGGTGCCCAACCCGACCTATCCGATCCACGAATACGCCTTCATCATGGCCGGCGCGGCGATTCGGCACATTCCGCTCACGCCGGGCTACGACTACATGGCGGAGCTCGAGCGGGCCGTGCGTCACACGGTGCCCAAACCGATCGCCGTGGTGGTCAACTTTCCCTCCAACCCGACGGCGCAGGTCGCGGAGCTCGGCTTCTACGAGACGCTGGTCGACTTCTGCCGGCGCAACGAGATTTTCGTCATCTCCGATCTCGCCTACGCCGAGGTATACTTCGACGGCAACCCGCCGCCCTCGATCCTCGAGATCCCGGGCGCCAAGGATGTCGCGATCGAGATCCTGTCGATGTCCAAGACCTACAACATGCCCGGGTGGCGGGTCGGCTTCGCCTGCGGCAACCGGCGCCTGCTGCGGGCGCTGGCGCACGTGAAGTCCTACACCGATTACGGCGCCTTCACACCGATCCAGGTAGCGGCCACCGCCGCGCTCAACGGCCCGCAGGACTGCGTCGACGAGATGCGCCGGGTGTACCGCGAGCGGCGCGATGTGCTGGTCGACGGGCTCGCCGCCGCCGGCTGGGAGATCCCCAGCCCGCCGGCCACCATGTTTGCCTGGGCGCCGGTGCCGCCGGCGTTCGAGCATCTGGGCTCGCTCGAGTTCGCCAAGATGCTGCTCGAGCAGGCCAATGTCGCCGTCTCACCGGGAATCGGATTCGGCGAGTTTGGTGAGAGCCACCTGCGTATCGGCCTAGTCGAGAACAAGCACCGGATCCGCCAGGCGGTGCGCAACATCAAGGCGTTCCTGGCCGGCGCACCCACCCAAAGCGAACCGCCCCGGAGGGCGGCGGTCCAGTGAGCGGGCCGCTGCGCGTCGCCGTCGCCGGGCTCGGAACCGTGGGCGCCGGCACGCTCGGGCTGCTGGCGCAACAGGGGCCGCTGCTCGCCACGCGCGCCGGCCGCCCGGTCGAGGTTATCGCGGTGTCGGCGCGGGAGCGCAGCCGCAACCGTCCGGTCGACATCTCGCCCTTTGCCTGGTTCGACGACGCGCCCGCCATGGCGCGCGAGGCCGAGGCCGACGTGGTGGTCGAGCTGATCGGCGGATCGGATGGCGTGGCGCTGGAAACCTGCCGGTCCGCCATCGCCGCCGGACGCCATGTGGTCACCGCCAACAAGGCGATGCTGGCGGAGCACGGCACCGAGCTGGCGCAAGCCGCGGACAGGGCCGGTTTGGCGCTCGCCTACGAGGCCGCGGCGGCCGGCGGCATCCCGATCGTCAAGGCGTTGCGGGAAGGGCTGTCGGCGAACCGGATCCGGCGCATCTACGGCATCCTCAACGGCACCTGCAACTACATCCTGTCCGACATGCGCGAGACCGGCCGCGACTTCGAAGTGGTGCTCGAAGAGGCGCAGCGGCTCGGCTATGCCGAAGCCGACCCGCGCTTCGACGTCGATGGCATCGACGCCGCCCACAAGCTGGCGCTGCTCACCGCGCTCGCCTTCGGCTCGCGCGTCAATTTCGCCGGCGTCCACACCGAAGGCATCCGTAGGGTTTCGCCCGAGGACATCCGCTATGCCGACGAGCTCGGCTTCCGAATCAAGCTACTCGCCTCGGCGCGGCGCACCGAATACGGGGTCGAGCAACGCGTCCACCCTTGCATGGTCTCGCAACGCGCCCCCATCGCGCATGTCGACGGCGTGCTCAATGCGGTGGTGGCCGACGGCGATTACACCGGCAACACCACCTATGTGGGACCTGGTGCCGGCGGCGACGCCACCGCCTCGGCGGTGGTGGCCGACCTGGTCGATATCGCGGCGGGCCGGATCACGCCGACCTTCGGGGTGCCCGCCGATCGCCTTCAGGACGACCCGGCCTCGCCGATGGAGCGGCATCGCGGCGCCTACTACGTCCGGCTGCACGTGCTCGATCAGCCGGGCGTCATCGCCGACGTGGCGGCGGCGTTGCGTGACGAGGACGTGTCGATGGAGTCGATGATTCAGCGCAGCCGCTCTCCGGGCGCGGGGGTGACGGTGGTGATGACCACGCACCAGACCGAGGAGGCCGGCATGCGTCGGGCGCTCGCGCGCATCGGTGCACTCGACGCGGTGCTCGACGCGCCGTGCATGATTCGAATCGAGGACATTTGACGTAAGCTCGGGGAGCCGGACGACCGGAACGCCGAGGTCCCGTCCGCAACCGCAAGAGCCGGGAGCACGACGATGCCCGAAGAGCAGACGATGGACCGCAACCTCGCGCTCGAGGCCGTGCGCGTGACCGAGGCGGCCGCGCTGGCCGCCTCGCGCCTGATGGGCCGCGGCGACGAGCGCGCGGCCGATCAGGCGGCGGTCGACGCCATGCGCACCGCGCTCAACAGCCTCGCGATCGACGGCACGGTGGTGATCGGCGAAGGCGAGCGGGACGAGGCGCCGATGCTCTATATCGGCGAGAAGATCGGCGCGGGCGGCCCGCACATCGACATCGCGCTCGACCCGCTCGAAGGCACGACCATCACCGCCAAGGGCGGCCAGAACGCGTTGGCGGTCATCGCGATGGCGTCGGAGGGCGGTTTCCTCAACGCGCCCGACGTCTACATGGATAAGATCGCGGTCGGCGGCGGCCTCCCTGAGGGCGCGATCGACCTGGATGCCGAGCCGGCGGACAACCTGGCGCGGGTCGCCGAGGCCAAGGGGCGCGCGGTGGAGGACGTGGTGGTCTGTATTCTCGACCGTCCGCGTCACGCGGAGCTCATCGCCAAGGTGCGCGAGGCCGGCGCGCGCATCGTGCTGATCTCCGACGGCGACGTCTCGGCTGTCATCGCCACCGCGAGCGAGGTCAGCGGCATCGACGTGTACATGGGCTCGGGCGGCGCGCCCGAGGGTGTGCTGGCGGCCGCCGCGCTGCGCTGCATCGGCGGCCAGATGCAGGGCCGGCTGTTGTTCCGCAACGATGACGAGAAGGCCCGCGCCAAGCGCTGGGGCATCGAAGACCTGGACCGCAAGTACGGTCTGATGGACATGGCCGGCGGCGACGTCATGTTCGCCGCCACCGGCGTCACCGACGGCTCGATGCTGCGCGGCGTGCGCCGCTTCGGGCGCGGCGCCGAGACCCATTCGATCGTCATGCGCTCCAAGTCGGGTACCGTGCGTATTCTCGAGGCCCATCACGATTTCACCCGCAAGACCGGCTTCGAGCCCGCCGACCAATGAGCCGACCGGCGGACAGCGTCCTGGGTGTCGTCAGCTCGCTCACCGGGAAACGCTGGCTGGCACGGCAAGCGGACGAGCGCACGGCGATGGCGTTGGCACAGCGGCTGGAACTGCCGGAGCCGGTGGCACGCGTCATGGCGGCGCGAGGCGTGGGGCTGGATGAGGCCGAGGACTATCTGGGTCCGACGCTGCGCCGCTTCCTGCCCGACCCGTTCCGGCTCCGGGACATGGACCGCGCCGCCGCGCGCGTGGCCCGCGCGGTGATGGAGGGCCAGCCGATCGCGCTGTTCGGCGACTACGACGTCGACGGCGCCACCTCCTCGGCGCTGTTGCACCGGTTCCTCGCCGCGGTGGGCGCGCCGCCACGCATCTACATTCCCGACCGGATCGCCGAGGGCTACGGCCCGAACGCGCCGGCGCTGCTGCAGCTCAAGGATGAAGGCGCGGCCGTGGTGATCACCGTCGATTGCGGCATCGCCGCCCACGAGGCCTTGGCGATCGCCGCGGAGGCCGAGCTCGACGTCGTGGTGGTCGATCACCACACCGCCGAGCCGCGGCTGCCGCCGGCGCATGCCGTGGTCAACCCCAACCGGCTCGACGACGACAGCGGGCTGGGCCAGCTCGCGGCGGTGGGCGTGGCCTTCCTGCTGGTCGTCGCGGTCAACCGGGCCCTGCGCGAGGCGGGCTGGTACGGCGACGCCCGGTCCGAGCCCGATTTGCGCCAGTGGCTCGACCTGGTGGCGCTGGGAACGGTGTGCGACGTCGTGCCGCTGACCGGTCTCAATCGCGCGCTGGTGGCTCAGGGGCTCAAGGTCATGGCCGGCGGCGGCAATCCGGGGCTCGCCGCGCTCTCGCGCGTGGCGCGGGTCCAGGGCGAGCCGGGCACCTACCACGCGGGGTTCCTGCTCGGGCCGCGGGTCAATGCCGGCGGACGGATGGGCGAGGCCGGGCTGGGCGCGCGGCTGCTCACCGCGGAGGACTTCGCCGGAGCGCTGGCCATCGCCGAGAAGCTCGACGCCTACAACGCCGAGCGTCAGGCGCTCGAGGCCGGAGTGCTCGAGGCCGCGCGCACGCTCGCGGCGGAGTGCGGGGAAGCCGCTGCGTTGGTCGTGGCGGGCGAGGGCTGGCACCCGGGCGTAATCGGCATCGTCGCCTCGCGCCTGGTCGAACGCTACAACCGCCCGGCCTGCGTGGTCGCGCTCGACGGCGAGGTGGGCAAGGGCTCGGGCCGCTCGGTGCCCGGTGTCGATCTGGGAGCGGCGATCGTCGCCGCGCGCCAGCGCGGCTTGCTCGCGGGAGGCGGCGGCCATCCGATGGCGGCGGGATTCACCGTCGAGGCCAACAAAATCGATGCCTTCGCGGCCTTCCTGGAGGAGCGCGTGGCGCGCCAGATGGCCGACAACGAGGTCGTGCCCACCCTGATGCTCGACGGCTTCCTCACCGTGCGCGGCGCATCCTACGGCCTGGCCAAGGCGATCGAACGGTTGGCGCCCTTTGGGGTCGGCAACCCCCAGCCGCGCTTCGTGTTGCCCGAGGCACGCGTGGCGATGGCCGAAGTGGTGGGCACCGGCCATGTCCGCGCCTTCCTGGCCGAGGCCGACGGCGGCCGGCTCAAGGCCATTGCCTTCCGCGCCGCCGACGGGCCGTTGGGCCAGGCGCTGTTGGGTGCCCGGGGCCGCGTCCTCCATGTCGCCGGCACGTTGCGCCCCGACGAATGGAACGGCCGCACCGAGGCCCAGCTCGTCATCGACGACGCCGCGCCGGCCTGAGACCGCTCACTGCCTGTGGCGCTCGACGCACTCCTCAATGGCGGGCAGCGCCACCGAGGTATCCTCGAGCGGAAAGTCCATCGTGGCACCTTCGGTCGAGTGGAAGCGCAGCACGTAGCCGCCTTCCAGATGGCCGCGCATCTCGTTGTCGTTGGGCAGCGGCAGGACGAGGAGCGTCTCGTTCAGTGCAACGCCACCGACCCGTGCTGCGAAGCGCTCGTCGATCGATAAGGCCGCCTGGTACTCTTTCTCCGGCTGCAGGCCGAGGCCCTGCGCGTGCACGGCGAGGGTCAACAGCCCTCGGCGGTCGATGGCGAAGAACAGGGTCGCGCCGTTGGGGAAGCTGCGCGCGACTATGCAGTGGCGGAACGTGCCGTCCTCCTGGTACGCCGCCTTGCCGTCCCACGCCCCGGCATCGAAGCCGAGGTTTTGTGCGGCTGCGGGGAGAAACCAGAGGGCCGAGCCCAGCAGGACGATGACGGCAGTGCGAATGGGCGGCAAGGGCGCTCTCCCAGGTGCGGATTGGCGGCGATCAGATTAGCGCAACTTCGCCGGGCGCTGTACCCACCTGTTGTGGGCGCGTCCAATCCGGCGGCGGGCTTGATTTTGCGCTGCCCTCCCGTTACCTCCTGTTTCCGGCCCGACCCCGTCGTCTAGAGGCCTAGGACACCGGCCTTTCACGCCGGCAACACGGGTTCGAATCCCGTCGGGGTCGCCAGTTTCGCCCGCCTCCTGCCCGCCACGAGCCATGCGCATCTGCCGCTTCGACGACGACCGACTGGGCTTGGTGGACGGCAGCGAGGTGCTGGACGTCACCCAGGCCGCCGAGGTGCTGCCGGCGCTGCGCTGGCCACTGGAGCCGGGCGACCATGCCATTTCCCATCTGGATGCGTTGCGTGCCGCCATCGAGGCGGCGGCCGACGGGGCGGCGCGCAAGGCGCTGGCCGAGGTCACGCTGCTCAGCCCGGTGGCCAATCCGTCGAAGGTGATCGCGGCGCCGCTCAACTACGCGCCGCATGTCGACGAGGCGCGCGACAGCGTCGAACTCCACGCTCACAGCCACACCATGGATTTCGACGGCTACGCGACGCCGATCGCCAAGCTCGGGCTGTTCCTCAAGGCGGCGACTTCTGTTGTCGGCCCCGGGCAGGGGGTGGCGCTGGCGTTTCCCGACCGGCGCAACGATCCCGAGGTCGAGCTTGCCGTGGTGATCGGCGAACGCTGCAAGGACGTGGCCGAGGCCGACGCCCTGTCGGTGGTCGCCGGCTATTGCATCGGTCTCGACATGACCGTGCGCGGGCCCGAGGAGCGCAGCTTTCGCAAGTCGCCCGACGGCTATACCGTGCTCGGGCCCTGGTTGGTCACCGCCGATGAGATCCCCGATCCCGAGGCGCTCGACCTGTCTATCTCGGTGGGCGGCGAGACGCGCCAGTCGTCCAACACGCGCCACCTGCTGGTGGGCGTCAAGGCGCTGATCGCGCTTGCGTCGCGCTGGTACACGCTCTACCCGGGCGACATCATCCTGACCGGCACGCCCGACGGGGTCGCGCCCGTCGAGGCCGGCAACGTCATGCGCGCCCGGGTCGAGGGCGTGGGTGAGATAGACGTCGCGGTGCGTTGAGGCGGGACGCGCCTCACTCCCTCCTTCCAGTGCAACTCCTGGACCCCGAGTGGGGCAATGCCCACTTTATTGCCCACTCGCGCGGTGGGACATTTTATGGTTTCGGGGTGTGTGCCGGGGGAGTACCGATTCGTGAAAACAAGCAAGCGAACGAGGAGGAGCGCGTCCGTGCAACGGACCGAGATACTCGACGAGATCTCGCGTTACTGCCGCTCGGCCGGCGTTGCCGAGTCGACATTCGGGCGGCTGGCGGTGAACGACGGCAAGCTGGTCGGCCGCATCCGCGACGGCGGTCGTATCAGCGTCGATACCTGGAACCGTATTCGCGCCTTCATGGCGGACAATCCGCCCGATGACGTGTCGCGCCAGCGTAACGCGGTCATCGCGCCGCGCGGCCGCGTCAGGGGAAACGGCGATGCGGCTGTCGTTGGCCACACCGCGGCCGCCGCAAAGGCGCCGGTCGGCGAGGCCGAGAGCGAGCGCAACTTCCGCTTCTTCGACAACCGGCAGAAGTATCTCCTGTTCGTGAACACCTGCTCGGAGAAGTGGGTGATCGCCGACCGTGCCGCCATGGAGCTGGCCAACGTCCGGCCACGGCCACCGGCCGTGCGCCTGTTCGACGCCGGCATGGGCGACGGCACGGTGCTCGAGCGCGTGATGCGCGCCATGCACTATCGCTTCCCGACCATGCCGTTCTACATCTCGGGCAAGGAGGTCAGCCTCGAGGACATCCGGCTCACGCTCGAGAAGATGCCCGACCGGCTCTACGAGCATCCGGCGACCGTGCTCGTACTCACCAATCTCTACTATTCCGAGGCGCCCTGGCTGACCACGCGCTCGAGCGCCGCGGCCAACCGCTTCGTGTGGAAAGAAGTCGCGCTCGAGGGCAACTCGGCGCATGAGTTCGAGCGGCAGATCGCGGGCCTGCAGGACTTCCTGTCGGACAACTGGCAGGCGCGCATCGGCAGGTCGGGCAACCCGGTTTACGACCGCCCGGTCGTGCTGGTCCTCTACCGCGCCGACCACCGCTTCCTGCTCGACCAGGTGATCCCGCGCCAGGGCGCGGCGCGTGCCGATTTCGACCTGGTGATCGCCTCGCAGCCCTACCGCGCGCGGTCCTCCGCGCAATTCAAGGCGAAGAAGGTGGTCGCTCCGCTGGCTCGCGCGCTCGGCCCCGGCGGCCGTCTGATCGGCATCCACTCGCGCGGCGGCGATCCGGGAATGGAGATCATCCACAAGATCTGGCCCGACGACGAACCGTTCCAGACCGACCGCCACGACATCCTCAAGGCGGTGAAGAAGGAACTCGGGCCCGAGGCCCGCCACTACAACTTCAATGCCTACTCCGACAAGCGCTCGGTGTTCACCTACCAGATGCACACCCTGCCCAACGAGGTGAGCAGCTCGATCGGGACCTCGACGCTGTTCGCAGCCTGGAACGCCGCCGTCTACGTAGCGCAGATCGAGGACACGCGGCTCGAGGCGGCTGCCGCCGACGGGCGCTATCTCGAGGCCACTCGCGAGGTGCTCAAGGAACGCGGCGGTCTCTGGTTCAACGACGAGAGCTACGTGATCTCCAGGCGCCGCGACTGAACCGCAGGGGCCCGAACGCCAGCCGAGGGACGACCACCATGCTCAAGCCCGTGACCGCCGAAGACCGTCCCGTGCCCGCGCCGGCGCCCGCCGGACTGGCCGACCCCGCTCACTGGACGATCGAGGCTACGTTGCCCGACGCGGCGGAGATCCGGGCGCTTGCCCACGCGTTGCCCGCCGGCGGCAGGGTCTATCTCAGCGCGCTGCCCCATGCCCACTACGATCGTCAGCTCCGCGCCGGAGTCATGTTGCGCGAGGCCGGATTCGAGCCGGTGCCGCATGTGGCCGCCCGGCACTTTGCGAGCGAGGACGACCTCGCCGGCTATCTCTCGCGCATGACCGGCGACGCGGGGGTCGAGCGGGTGCTGCTGATCGGCGGCGACATCGAGATCCGGCGCGGGCCCTATGCATCGAGCCTCGACGTGCTCGCCTCCGAGCCGTTCCGCCAGTCGGGCATTCGCGAGGTTGGTGTGGCAGGGTATCCCGAGGGTCACCCGGCGATCTCGGACGACGCACTCCATCGCGCGCTCCACGCGAAGGTGGCCGTGGCGCGGCGCGCGGGCGTGGCGCTCCACATTGTCACCCAGTTCTGCTTCTCGGCGGCGCCGATCCGCGTCTGGCTCGCCGGCCTGGCGGCCCAGGGCATCGCGCTGCCGGTGCACATCGGTCTCGCCGGCCCCGCCTCGCCGCGGACTCTGTTGCGCTTTGCGCTGCGCTGCGGCGTCGACCTGCCGGTGCGCAAGGCCAACGTCGCGGCTCAGTTGCTGATGGGCATCTCGCCCGACGCCATCGCGGGCGAGCTCGACGGAGAGGGCGGACTCGGCGGCTATGTTGGGCCCGTCGCCCTTCACCTCTACTCCTTCGGCGGCCTGGCCCGCACCGCCGCCTGGCTGCACGAGGCGCGCGAGTATCGCAAGGCGTGGGTCGACCGATAGGCATTCCGAGGCAGTCGTTGGAACCCCGCGGCGGCGGGGCCGGCCGGCTGGCATGATGCCGAACTTCGGCCGGCCCCGCCTTCAGGGAGCCCGGCGGGGCGTCAGCCCCAGACCTCGTGCGCGGTCTCGACCACCAGCTCGAGCTTGGCGATCTCGTCCCGCTCGGTGACGTCGTTGCCGTGCTCGGTGCTCGAGAAGCCGCATTGCGGGCTGAGCGCGAGCTGCTCGAGCGGTACGTACTTGGCCGCCTCGTCGATACGCGCCTTGACCTCGTCCTTGGGCTCGAGCTCGGGCACCTTGGTCGAGATCAGGCCCAGCACCACGGCCTTGTCCTTGGGCACGAAACGCAGCGGGGCGAAGTCGCCCGAGCGCTCGTCATCGTACTCCAGGAAGTAGCCGTCGACGTCGAGCTCGTTGAACAGCACCTCGGCCACCGGCTCGTAGCCGCCCTCGGCGACCCAGGCCGACCGGAAATTGCCGCGGCACAGATGGATGCACACGGTCATGTCGTCGGGCCGGCCCTTGATCGACTCGTTGATGATCCGGGCGTAGAGCCGCGGCAGCTCGTCCGGGTCCTCGCCGATCTCTTTCGTGCGCTCGCGCATCGCCGGGTCGCACAGATAGGCGAGGTTGGTGTCGTCGAACTGCACATAGCGGCATCCGGCGTCGGCGAGCGACTCGATCTCCTCGCGGTAGGCGCGGGCGAGGTCGGCGAAGAAGTCCTCGATATCGGGATAGACCTCCTCCGAGATACCCTTTCGGCCGCCGCGGAAGTGCAGCATGGTCGGCGAGGGGATGCACAGCTTGGGCGTTTTCTTGGTGTGCTGCGCGACAAACTTGAAGTCGTCCACCGCGATCGGGCGCACGCGCTCGAGCCGGCCCACCACTTCGAGGCGCGGCGGCGAGAACTCGCGGTCCTCGCCCTTGGATGTGTGGAACGTCACCGGCATGCCGCCCTTGACGGCGACGCCCTTGAGGTTCTCCAGAAAGTCGACGTGAAAGAAGGCGCGACGGTACTCGCCATCGGTGATCGCCTCGAGCCCCAGATTCTCCTGCAGCTCGATCGCCTTCTCGATTTCGCGGTTCTCGACCTCGCGCAGCTCCTCGGCGTTGATCTCGCCGGTGCGGCGCTTCTCGCGCGCGTCCTTGATCGCGTCGGTGCGCAGCAGCGAACCCACATGGTCCGCCCGGAACGGCGGCTTGCCGTTGATTGCCATTACCGGTCCTCCCGTTGGAATTGGCGCCCCTCGCGGCGGGCGCGGTGTTGCCGGCCGGCCGCGGCCGTCGTTCCGGCCCGGCCGCCTCGTCGGGGCGCAAACTAGCACCTCGACTTACGAATTGCATGCAATTTTCACTACCGGCCCTTCGATGCGATGTCCCGACTGGAAATCGAGCGCAATTCTTGGTAGTTGAGATCGATAGAATTATCGATTGCATGCAAAATGCGCTGTCGAGAACCCGGCCAAGAACCTTCGGTTACCGTCCGTCTGCGCGAGCTGATTCTCAACGGCAGCTTCGCCGCGGGCGACCATATCCGCGAAGCCAAGGTCGCCGAGTTGCTCGGTGTGTCGCGCACGCCGGTGCGTCTGGCGCTGGGAGCGCTCGAGCATGAAGGGCTGGTGGCGCGCCTGCCGAACCGGGGCTTCCGCGTGCGCGGCTTCTCGGTTCAGGACATCGGCCAGGCGATCGACTTGCGCGGCGTGCTCGAGGGCATGGCCGCTCGGCTGGTTGCGGAGGCGGGGCCGAGCCCGGCGGTCCGCGACGAGCTCCATGCGTGCCTCGAGATCGGCGACGCGCTGCTCGCCAAGGGCGCGGTCGAGGTGAGCGAGGCCGAGCAGTACGAGGCGATGAACGCCCGCTTCCACGACGCCCTGATCCACGGCGCCGGGAACCGAGCGCTCGAGGCGGCGCTCGCGCACAACGACACGGTGCCGTTTGCCGCCGCCGCCGCCGTGGCATTCCACGACGCGTCCATGATGTATCCCCAGTTCGCCCTGGGCCACAGCCAGCACCACCTGATCGTGGAGGCCGTCGAGGGGCGGGAGGGCGCGCGCGCCGAGGCGCTGATGCGCGAGCATGCGCTGATCGCGAAAAGGAGTCTGGATCTGCTCAATCTGATCGACCGGGAGGCCGAGAACAGCCGTATTCCGGGTCTCAGATTGGTCGAAGGCTAGGCGATAGGGCAGGCGGAGGGCCGCTGCTCGCAGGCAAACGGGTTGCCCCCGCCGCCGATGGAGACCACCCTGTTCCCAACCCAGGGAGGAACCGATGATCAAGGGCCTACATCACAACGCCTATCGCTGCCGCGATTCCGAGGAGACACGGCGGTTCTACGAGGATTTCCTCGGCCTGCCGCTCGCCGCCACCTTATGGCTGGAGACGACCAAGAGCGGCCGCGAGACCGACACGCTGCATACTTTCTACGAAATGGACGACGGCTCGTACCTGGCCTTCTTCGAGGCGCCGGATATGCCGTTCGAGTTCAAGGACCAGCACGACTTCGACCTGCACATCGCGCTCGAGATCGATCGCGACCAACTCGAGCCGACGCTCGAGAAGGGCAAGGCGGCGGGCATCGAGACCCGCGGCATCTCGGATCACGGCTTCATCGACTCGATCTATTTCCGCGACCCGAACGGCTACGTGATCGAGCTGACGGCCAAACGCGACAACCACGACGAGGCGACCGACCCGGCGAGGAACGAGGCCCGGGCGAAGCTCGAGGCGTGGACGGCGAAGAAGGCCAAGACGCCGGCCGAGGTATAGGGCTGCGAGGCTCCGCCGCACCCGGTGTGAATGCGAGCTGCAGAGGGTTTTCGTCAGCCTTTGCTTGGCTTCGGCCCGGCATAGGGCACGGCTTCGTCCGCCGCTTCCCACATGGCCCGCATCGCCGGGCGCTGTTGTTCCTCGTGAACGTGGCCGACTAGCCCGGCACAGCGCGAAATCAAGGCGAAGCCGCGCATGATGCTCGCGGGCACCCCGATGTCGCCCAGCGCGGCGGCGATGGCGCCGGTGGCGTTGATCGTGATGTGCTTCCCGTAGGCGTCGTCCACGGCCGTCGACAGCGTCTTCACCGCCGCGATATGCGATCCCGACAGGCCGTGCTCTTCGGCCAACGCGAACAGCGCTCCCGTACGCGGGTCGTCGGGCTTGTGGTGCGGATGGCCGAAACCGGGCACCGGCCGGCGCGCATCCCGGTGTTCCGTCGCGATGCGCGCGGCCTCGGCCTCGGGTCCGTCCGCGGCGGCCAGCAAGCGCGCGAGCAGTGCGGCGCAACCCTCCATCGTGCCTACGAACAGGCTGCCCACGCTCAGGAGGCCCGCGGCGACCGCGCCCTGCATCGCCTCGGTGGCGCTGGTGTAGACCATGCGCGCGGTGACCGCGCTGGGCGTCAGGCCGTGCTCCATCAGCGTCACCAGGCAGCCGTCCAGCACGGCCGTCTCGCCCGCGGTGGGCATTCGGCCCATGACCTGGAAGTAAATGAGTTCGGTAAAGCTCACCTGGCCGATCAGGTCGCGGCACAGGCTCCTGCCGCGAATGTAGATGTCGTCCGCCGTGTGAGTGGCGATGGCGGTCGTCGGGCGCTCGGAAGCGGAACTCATGACGCGTCCTGTCCAGCTTGCTCGAGCCGGCTCTCCAGCTCGTGCCGCTGGATCTTGCCCGAGGTGCTGCGGGGGAAGTCGGCCATGTCGATGAAGTGGATAGCCTTGGGTTGCTTGTAGCCCGCCAGCGCCGACCGGCACATGGCGAGGAGCTCGTCGGCGCTGAGGCTCGGGTCGTTGCGCGCGACGAAGGCCACCGGCACCTCGCCCCAGCGCGCATCCTTGGCGCGCACCACCGCCACGTCCTCGACCCGCGGCTCGCGCATCAGCACACGCTCGATCTCCGCCGGATAGACGTTTTCGCCGCCCGACTTGATCAGGTATTTGACGCGGTCGACGAAATCGAGGGTGCCGTCGGGGTTGCGCACGAACACGTCGCCCATGTGGAACCAGCCGCCGCGGAAATCCTCGGCGTTGGTCTCGGGCGCCCGCCAGTAGCCCGAGAACAGCGTCGGGCCGCGAATCGCAAGCTCGCCGGGCTCGCCGTCGGGTACCTCGCGGTCGTTCTCGTCGACGAGCTTGATCTCGCAGCCGATGGTCTGCCGCTTGGACAGGCGCTCGGGCGCCACCCCTACCGGGATCAGGTTGGACGAAGCCGGCGGCGCACCGGTCTCGGTGGCGCCGAAGGTGTTACAATAGGGTGCGTTCAGGAGCGCCGTCGCCTCGGCAATCTCGGCGGTCGGTACCAGATCGGCCATGGCGCCGCACAGCTTCACGCCCTTGGGTTTCACATTGCGCGCCTTCATGTCGCGATTGAAGGCGCCGACCATGCCCGGCATCAGCAAGAGCCAGCCCAGTTCCTCTTCGCCGATCACCCGCGCCAGATGGTCGGGATTGTAGCCGTCGACGACGATAACCTTGCCGCCGCTCATCAGCGTGCCCAGCGACGGCTCGGTCGCCCCCATGTGGAAGAGCGGCGGCCAGGCCACGAACGTGTCGTCGGCGGTAATGCCGAATTCGGCCCGAATCACAAGGTTGCGCACGATCTCCGCCCGGTGGCTGAGTACCGCGCCCTTAGGCAGGCCGGTGGTGCCGCTCGTGTAGAGGATCAGGAGCGGCTCCTCGGGATCGATGTTGCGTTCGGCCGCATCCGGCTCGGTCGCCTCGAGCAGCGCCTCGCACGCGGGGCCGAACTCGATCACCGCATCGCCGTCGCGGCCGGCGGCGGCAAAGGCCTCGCGGTGGCGCGGCGACACCAGAATCACCCGCGGCTCCACCAGATCGAGGCAGTGAGTGAGCTCGGGTGTCGCCAGCCGCCAGTTCTGGCAGGCGACGATCGCGCCCAGCCGCGCGGCGGCGAGTTGTGCCTCCAGGTACTCGATCCGGTTCTCGGACAGGATCGCCACGCAATCGCCTGGGCCTGCGCCGTGCCCTGCGAGCACACCCGCCATCCGGCGCACGCGCTCGTCGAGCTCGCCGTAGGAGTAACGGCGCTCGGCGTCCTCCACTGCCACGGCGTCGGGGTTGATCCGCACTTGCTGGGCGAACAGTGTCGCCACTGTGCTGTACGACGCGCGCCGCACCAGCCGTCCGGCCTCGTCCGCTAACGGTCCACTATCCATGGCGCTTCTCCCACCTGTGGCGCGGACCGATGCTAGAGCGTTCGAGGGTCCGCGTGAACCGCCGCCCGCCCTGGCGCGCGGTCGAGATGAAAACGCTTGGCCATGGCGCCGCCCCCGAAGCAAGCGAGCGAGCCGTCCACGGTATGGCATAACGACTTGCATCGTCGAACGCGGTTGCCTAACAGCCAAGGAATGCAGGCGAGGAGGGACCATGCCCGCTGACGGGCCCTGGATCGGCCGCGCGCGGTCGCGGGTCGAGGACGAGCGGCTGACCATCGGCCACGGCCGCTTCGTGTCCGACCTGACACCTCAGGATTGTCTGCACCTTGCCTTCGCGCGCAGCCCTTATGCCCACGCCATGCTCACCGAGGTGGGCATCGAGGACGCCGCGGCCGTCCCGGGCGTGGCCGCCGTGATCACGGGCGATGATGTCGCGGGGCTCGATGACCTGCCGGTCAATCCGCTGCTCCCCGGCATTCGCCAGCCGCGCTTTCCGGTCCTCGCCCGCGACCGCCTTCGGGCGGTGGGCGAGCCGGTGGCGGCCGTGATCGCGTACACTTTGGCTACCGCCGTCGACGCTGCCGAGCTGGTCGAAATCGACTGCGACCCGCTCGATCCAGCCCTGGGGACGGAGGAAGGCGGCCCAGACCTGTTCGAAGACGTGCCGGCCAACCGCGCCTTCGCCCACCGCTGGCATGCGGGCGACGGCGACGACGTCTTCGCGGCGGCCCATTCCACGGTTTCGGTCCAGGTCGACCACGAGCGGGTGGCGCCGTTCGCCCTCGAACCGCGCGCCGCTCTGGCCGAACCTGCTGACGACGGCGCGCTGACAGTTTGGCTTTCGACCCAGACGCCGCATCGCGCGCGCGACGATCTCGCTGCGCTGCTCGGTCTCGAAGCGACCAAGGTCAGGGTCGTCGCCCCCGACGTGGGCGGTGCGTTCGGCGGCAAGGCTTCGCTCTATCCAGAGGAGCTGATGGTGGCGTGGGCTGCGCAACAGCTCGGCCGACCGGTGAAATGGGTAGCGAGCCGCGGCGAGGAGCTTCTCGCTGCCACCCACGGCCGCGGCCTAGCCACCCGCGCCGTGGCGGCGCTCGCCGAGGACGGCAGGGTAGTGGCGCTGCGCGCGCAGATTGCAGCGCCGTTGGGGCATTGGATGCCGTTCAGCGCCGTCGTGCCCGCGCGGAACGCCGGCCGCATCCTCCCCGGTCCCTACGCGATATCGGCCGTGGACATCGAGGCTCACGGCACTCTCACCTCCACCGCGCCCATGGGTATCTATCGCGGCGCCGGCCGGCCGGAGGCCGCCGCGCTGATGGAGCGGCTGATGGACGCGGGCGCCGTCGCGGTCGACCTCGACCCGGTCGAGATTCGCCGGCGCAACCTGATCCCGGCGTCCGCCATGCCCTATTCCACTCCCACGGGCGAGACCTACGATTCGGGTGACTACGTCGCCTGTCTGGATCGCGCCTGCGCCGCTGCCGGCTACGACGCGCTGCGTCGCGACCAGGCGGCTCGCCGGGCGCGCGGCGAGCTGGTCGGCATCGGCGTGGCTGTCTATGTCGAGCCCTGCGGCACCGGCTGGGAGGGGGCGGAGATCCGGCTGGCCGCCGACGGCACGATCGTCGCGGCGACCGGCTCCTCCGCCCAAGGCCAGGGGCGCGAGACGACCGTCCAGGCAATAGTCGCCGACGGGCTGGGCGTGCCGCCGGAGATCGTCCGCGTCGCCGAGGGCGACACGCTTGAGGTGCCTGCCGGCATCGGCGCGCTCGCCAGCCGGTCCACGGCGATCGGCGGCAGCGCCGTCGTCGAGGCGGCAGAGAATTTCCGCGCCAAGGCCGTCGGCGCCGCGGCCACGTTGCTGCAGGCGAAGCACGAGGACATCGAGCTCACCGCCGCAGGCCCGCGGGACGCCGCCGGCGGAGCCGAGATCGCCTGGGCCGCGCTGGCCGAAGCGGCAGGTGCGCTCGCGGCCGAGATCCGCTACACCGTGCCGGGCGAGGCCTGGGCCTACGGCGCATGCATCGCCGTTCTTTCGGTCGACCCAGAAACCGGCGTGCCCACGGTCGAGGGTATCACCTGGGCCGACGACGCAGGGGTCGTCGTCAATCCGCTGCTCGCCGACGGGCAGCTCGTCGGCGGTCTCGCCCAGGGGCTGGGTCAGGCGCTGATGGAACGCATCGTCTACGACGATGACGGCCAGCTCGTCACCGGCTCGTTGATGGACTACGCCGTGCCGCGCGCCGCCGACATGCCGCCGGTCGATCTTCACCGCTCCGAGACCCCGGCGACCGTCAACCGCCTGGGCGCCAAGGGCGTGGGGGAGGCGGGCTGCATCGGCATTCCGGCGGCGATTCTCAACGCTGCGTATGACGCACTGGCGCCTATCGGCGTGCGCGAGCTGCGGATGCCCTTGACGCCGGCCCGCCTTTGGGACGCCATGCGCCGAGCAGGAGAGGATGGATCGCGATGAGGTACCGCAAGGCCGACGCCAAGGATTATGCGCGCGAGCATCTGCGCGGCATCTGGGCCGCCACGCTGACACCCTTCACGGACGATCTGGCGCTCGACGAGGCCGGCTTCCGGCGCAACTTCCGGCATTGGATCGACGACCTCGAGCTGGTTGGCCTCTTCGTGACCGGCAAGCAGGGCGAGTTCTTCTCGATGTCCATCGAGGAGCGCAAGCGCAGCTTCGAGATCGCGCAGGAGGAGTGCGAAGGCCGGGCCGGCACAATCATGTCGGCCTCGGACGAGAACATCGACACTGTGCTCGACCTCGCCCGCCACGCCCAGGATATCGGCGCCGATTTCGTCATCGTTCACGCGCCGCCCTTCTACTTCCACCGCGATGTCGACGAGGTGCTTTACGAGTATTACCGCTACATCGCTGCGCAGGTCGATATCGGCATCGCCATGTGGCACCAGCCCGACTACGGCTACGTCATGAGCCCCGAGCTGTGCGCGCGCATCGCCGAGATCCCCAACATCGTCGCCATCAAGTACAGCGTCGAACGCGAGCTCTACGCGCGTCTCACCGAGCTGGCCGGCGATCGGCTGATCGTCAGCACCTCCTCGGAGGATCTGTGGCTCGAGAACATCGTCGAGCTCGGCTGGCAGGTCTATCTGTGCTCGACACCGCCCTTCCTGATGCAGACCGCCGCCGACCGGCGCATGAACGAGTACACGCGCCTCGCCATGGCCGGGAAGGTCGAGGAGGCGCGCAAGGTGCGCGACAGCCTCGACCCCGTGCGGACCGCGCTCAAGGGCTCGCGGCCGCCGGGCAAGCCTCAGGCGCAGCAGAAGTACTGGCAGGAGTTGCTCGGCCAGGCCGGCGGCCCGGTGCGCCGGCCGCTGCTCGACCTGACCGACGAGGAGAAGGCCGCGGTGAGGGCCGCCTTCGACGGTTGCGGCCTGCAGATGGACGCGACGGTCGGGGCCGCCGGATGACGTCGCCCCTGCGCGTGGGTGTCGCCGGGCTGGGAGCGGTGGGCATGACCGTCGCGCGTGCGCTGGACGCCGGCATTCCGGGCCTCGCGCTCGGCGCAGTGTCGGCACGTGATCGCGGGCGCGCGGAGGAACGCGTCGCCGGCTTCGCCGATCCGCCGCCGGTGGTCCCGGCTGGTGAACTGGCGAACCGGTGCGACGTAGTGGTCGAGGCCCTGCCGCCCGCCGCCTTCCGCGATGCCGCGGAGCCGGCGGTGGAAGCGGGACGCCACCTGATCGTTCTCTCTATCACCCAGCTCGTTGACAACTGGGATCTGGTCGAGCGTGCCGCGGACAACGGCGCCGTCGTCCACGCGGCCTCGGGCGCGCTGCTCGGCTTCGACGGCGTGCGTGCGGCCGCGCGCAGCCACGGCTTCGCCATGACGCTGAGCACCGCCAAACCGCCGGCCTCTCTCGCCAAGTCGCCCTATGTTGTCGACAACGCCATCGCCCTGCCGGTAGCGGGGGACGAAGCCCTGCGGCTGTTCGAAGGCACGGTGCGCGAGGCCGCGCGGCACTTTCCCGCCAACGTCAACGTCGCCGTGGCAGCCGCGCTCGCCGGCAAGGGGGTGGACGAAACTCGTTACGAGCTGTGGGCCGACCCCGGCGCCGCGCGGAACGTCCATCGCATCTCCGTCACTTCCGACGCGACCGCCTTCACCGTCACCGTTGAGAACCTGCCGGACCCCGAGAACCCGGCTACCAGCATGATGACCCCGCTATCGGTGGTCGCCGCGCTCGAGGCCCTGACCGCTTCGTTCCGCGTCGGCTCGTGAGCGTTGGCGGGTCGGGTCGGCGGCGGTAGGCTGGAGCGAAGAGGGACCGATGGCTGCGACCGACATCAACGGCGAAGTGCTTGCCGCGTACCCAGAGGGCACGCCGATCGTCATGGTCAACCTGCTCAAGTTCCGATCCCGCGCCGCGGACGGCGAGGCGACGGGCTGGGAAGCCTATGTGCGCTATTCGGAGAAGGTGGCGCCGCTGATCAAGGCGCACGGCGGTGCCATCCTGTGGGCCGGGACGGCGCACGGCGCCGCGCTGGGCCCGGTGGCCGAGGGCGATTGGGACTATGTCGCGCTGGTGCGGTATCCGGACAAGGCGGCGTTCCGCGACATGATCGCGTCGCCCGAATACGTCGCGGCCAATCCGCACCGCCTGGCGGCGGTCGAGCGCCATGTCATCCTCGCGGCCGAGGAGACGTTCGGCCGCTTCCGCGAGGGCTGAGCAGTGGGCATTCGGACCGAACGCGCCGAGGCTTCGGGCGGGGTCACGCTCAACGTCGCGCTGGCGGGCGATCCGGGCGCGCCGATGATCCTGTTCCTGCACGGCTTCCCGGAGTTCTGGTATGCGTGGCGTGGGCAGCTCGCGGATCTGTCGGACGCTTTCCTGTGCGTCGCCCCCGACACGCGCGGCTACAACGATTCGGACAAGCCCGCCGAAGCGGCCGCCTATCACATCGAGCACCTGGCCGCCGACGGGACCGCGCTGATCGATCGCTATGGCGGCGGGCGCGCTGTCGTGGTGGGGCACGACTGGGGCGGCTTCACCGCCTGGGAGCTGGCGCTGCGCCATTCGGAGAAGGTCGCTCGGCTGGTCGTGATCAACGCCGGCCATACCCACGTGCTGCGCCGCCTGTGGGCCGATCCGGAGAGCGCGCAGAGCCGGCGCAGCCGCTACATGCTCGCCTTCCGCTCGCCGCGCGGCGAGGAGCTGGTGTCGCGCGACGACTTCGCCGGCTTCCGCGCCAACATCCTGGAGCCCGGCCTGGCAGCAGGTCATCTGGGCGAAGCCGACGTGGCCGCCTATCTGGAAGCCTGGCGCAAGCCGGGCGCGGTCAAGGCGGGGCTGGACTACTACCGCGCCAATCGCACCGGGCCCAACGAGGACCGCGGCCCGGCACCGCCGCCTGAGGAGGAAGGGCGCGTCGAGGCTCCGACGCTGGTGATCTGGGGCGAGCGCGATCCCTATTTCGACGCCGAGGCCAACCTTGCCGCGCTGCCCGCGCGGGTGCCGGACCTGCGGGTCGAGCGGTTTCCGGACAACGATCACTGGATCGTCCATCAGCGCTCCGACGACATCTCGGCGCTGATTCGCGACTTCGCGAGAGCCGGCTGAACCGATGGATGCCACGCGCCCCTTCAGCATCGCGCGGCCGCAACGCGGCGGCGGGGTCCGGCTGATCGCGCTCACGCCTCTGATCGACATGGTGTTCATCCTGCTGATCTTCTTCATGCTCGCCTCGAGCTTCATCGAGTGGCGCGCCCTCGACCTGTCTCGAGCCGATCCCGACCCGCGAGAGCGGCCCACGATCCTGATCGTCGGCCCCGAAGGCGGTCTGGCACTCGACGGCCGCACGATCGCTCTGGAGTCGCTCGTGGCCGAACTGCGGGGGCGCGCCGGGGCGGACCTCGTCGTGGTGCCACATCCCGACCTGCCGCTGTCCCGGGTCGTGCCGGTGCTCGATGCCGCAGTGGCGGGGGGCGCTGGGCCGATCACGCTCTCGTCGGGAGGGGCGTCGTGAGGCTCTCCGACCGCAAACCGCCGCCGGTGGTCGAGGGGGCGGTGCTGCCCATGATCAACGTCGTCTTCCTGCTCCTCGTCTTTTTCATGCTGGCAGGCCGGTTGACGGACCCTGACCCCGCAGGGGTCGACCCGCCGCCGCTGTCCGCCGGCGAGCGCTACGACGGTGGCCGAACGACCGTCGCCCTCTCGGCCGACGGGTCGGTGCATCTCGACGGTGCGCCGATCGCGGTGGAGGGCCTGGGAGGCGCCCTCGTCGGGGGCGCGGAGCCACCCTCCGTGGTAGTCAAGGCCGACGGCGCGGCCAAGGCGGGACGTCTGCTTGCGGTGCTCGACGCGTTGCGCCCGATCCTCGAGGACGCGTCGAGGCCCAAGATC
>CAZMTC010000012.1:26464-32256 GCA_964569105.1 uncultured Alphaproteobacteria bacterium
TTTCATTGGTTGCACGCGCGGCGGAATAGGTCGGCCGGCCGCTTCGGTTGCTCTGGCTCGGGCGCTGGGATATTTAGCCACTCGCTGAAAACAACATCGGGACGAGCGGCCATGATTCCGGCGTTTCGAGCGACGTGGATCGCGGCCTTGACCGCGTTGACGGTATGGACCGGCGTGGCGCTGGCCGCGCCCCTGGATACCTTGGCGGGCCACTGGCGCGGCGAGAACGCGCAAGGAGCCTCGATTTCCGCCTCCGACCTCGACATGCGGATCGTGCCGCGCGAGGAGGGCTTCGACCTTGCCTGGACCGAGCCCGGCATGCCGGGCCGCGAGGAGGCCACAATTCACTTCTTCGCCACAGATCGGCGCGGCGTTTTCATGGAGGCGCGGGGCGGCAACTGGCTGTTCTCCATGTTCGGCAGCGACAGGCCGGTCGATCCGCTGGAGGGCGACACGCTGCGCTGGGCGCGCATCGAAGGCGACGCGCTGATCGTCTACCGCCTCGACGTCGCCCAAGACGGCAGCTACCGGCTCGACCGCTATGCGTTCGACAACGCCGGCGGCGCACTGGAATTCACGTTCGAGCGCCGCACCCACGATGCCGGTCCGGTGCGGGCGACCGGGCGGTTGGTCCGCTCGGGGGGCGACGAATGAGCCGTTTCACCGTCTTCGCCCTTGCCGTCCTTGCCGTTGTCGGCGCGGCTTCGCAGGCCGGCGCCGCCGAGATCGAGCGATTCTTCGGCACCTATGTCGGTGTGGCCGAGGTGCATGACCTCGAAGATGACAAGGTCTATCGGCGCGACATGGACATCGTCATCGAGCCGTATCAGAAGACCGGCTTCCGCATCCGCTGGATCAACGTCACGCTCGTCGACGGCCGGCGCGACGTGGAGGGCGTGAAGCGCCGGGTACAGGAGGTCATCTTCAAGCGCAGCGGCAAGCAGGGCCTCTACGTCGCCGTGCCGCCGCCCGACCCGTTCCGGGAAGCGGACCCGCATGAGCCTATCCGCGGAGACGCTGTGCGCTGGGCCAGGGTCGACGGCGACCACCTCCACGTCTACTCGTTCGTCGTGTTGCCCGACGGCTCCTACGAGATCCAGGACTACACCCGCACGCTCACGAACACGGGGATCGACATTACCTTCCGCCGCGTCGTCGACGGCGAACTGGTACGCGAGATCATCGGCACGACAGTGCGGGCAGACTAAGCACCACTCGCGGCCTCGCGCTCTTCGAGCGGCAGGCATCCCGTCTCCCGGATCAGCAGCGCCGCACACAGCGCGACAATCGTGCAGATCGGGAGGGTGGTCAGCGCGGCGTGGTAGGTGCCGACGTCGTAGACGCGGGCTCCTTCGAGCATTTCGCCATTCCAGTTGAAATCGAGCAACAGCCCCACGATCGGTTGGAGCAGCGCACCGCCGCCCACCGCAGCCATGTTGACCAGACCCACCGCCGCGCCCGCCAGGTGGCTCGGCGAATGCTCGCGCGCGGCGGCGTAGGATACGACCATGCCGCCGGTCGCCATGCCGGTGATCACCAGCAGCGCGCGGGTCGCCGTCAGGCTCAGCTCGGGGCCGAACAGCATCACCAGCCACAGCAATGTCGCCATGGCCGCGGCGGCGATCATCGGCGGCTTGCGACGGCGCATCGCGTCGGAGGCCCAGCCGGTCAGCGGCCCGCCCACCGCGCCGCCGATGAGCATGAACGAGGTCGACAGCGCCGCCTCGGTGCGCGAAATAGCGAAAGCCTCCATCAGGTACGGCACGCCCCATAGCGTGGCGTAGGCGAGCAGCGGCGCCGACATCAGCCCGCAATACGCGAACATGAACCAGTTCTGTCGCCTGCGCAGCGTGGCGCCCAGGTCGGCCCACGCCGTGGTGGTGATCGCCGGCGTGGCCACGCCCGCGGGCCGGTCGCGCACCACTGCCCAGTTGGCGATCGCCAGTACCGCGGCGAGCGCTGCCGCGGCGACCAGCACGGCACGCCACCCGAAATCCTCGACCGCTGCGGCGAGCGGTGCCTGCCCGGCGACGCCGCCGGCCATGGCGACGAACATCGCGGTGCCGGAAAGCAGGGCGAAGCGATGGGTCGGAAACCAGGTCGCGGCCAGCTTCATCGAAGCGACGAAGCCCACCGACGAGCCCACGCCAACGAGGAACCGGCCCAGATACGCCTCCTCGATCGAGCCCGCGATGCCGAACAGCACGCTGCCCACGCCCGCGATCAGCGCCGCGACGGTCAGCATGCGCCGCGGCCCCCAGCGGTCGAGCATCATGCCAACCGGCACCTGCAGCCCGGCATAGGCGTAAAAGTAGAGCGCCGAGAGGTTGCCCAATACGGCCGCTCCGACGGCGAATTCGCGCATCAGTTCGTCGACCATCACCGACGGTGTGACGCGCTGGAAGAAGGCGTAGCCGAACGCGAGTGCCGCGAGGCCCCACGCGAACCATCCGCGCAACGGCGTGCGGTCGCTACGCACGGGCATGGAGGACGAAGCGCCGAGCATAGCCGCACTGTCCATCCCTGCCGGATGTCGCGCAAGGCCGTGCCGGGCGGGGTTGGCGAATGGGTGCCATGCCCGGCTTGGCGGGCAGCGGGCCGGCACGGGCAAATAATCTCGAGCCGGCTACCAGACCATCGAGCCGCTGATCACCAGGGCGACGGCCGTACCGACCACCCAGCTGGCGGCGACACCGCCGACTACGAGGGCAAAGTTACGGAAAACCTGCAGCATTGCGTGTCCCCCAAGATGGCTACCTGCATCGTCGGTGGGAGGGTGGCATGGCACGTGGTCACTGCATGTGATCACCATCACGGTGCCCATACGAAACGCTATACGCCGGAGTCTTAACGATCAGTATCCGGCGGCGAGCGCCGATACGGCGAGTTCCACGTCCGCTTCAACACCCGACATCTCCGCCAGTGCCGACATATCGTTCAGGGTGACGTGGTGCGTGTCGGGCAGGGTGATCATTTGCGCCTTCTTGAGTTTGGTGAAGGCGCGGCTCACCGTTTCGATCGTCAAGCCCAGATAATCCCCAATGTCGGCGCGCGACATCGGCAACTCGACCGTCGTCGGATTGCGGCCGTGGCGCGAAGTGCGCCGCGACAGCGAAAGGAGGAAGGTCGCCAGCCGTTCCTGCGCGCTCTTGCGGCCAAGCAGCAACATCTGGTCCTGGGCGGCAGCCAGCTCGTTCGACGCGGTCTCGAGCAGCCGTCGCTCGAGCGCCGGCATCTCGTTCAAAAGGCTCTCGAGCGTGACCCGCGGGAAACGGCACATCGTGCCGGCCGAGATTGCCTCGGCCGAGTAGACGTACTGGTTGCGGAAAGCGATGCCCAGGAAGTCACCCGGGAACACGAAGCCGGTGATCTGCCGCCGGCCGTCGGGAAGCAGCTTGTAGAGCTTCACCGCCCCTGAGGTGACGTTGAACACGTGCTCCGCCGGGTCTCCCTCGTAGAACAGCGTGTCGTGCGGCCGAAACTCGCCCTGTCCGGTGATCGAGGCCAGCCGTTCCAGCTCCGCGTTATCCAGCACGGCGCACACGCTGAGGCTGCGCACCGCGCACGCTTGGCAACGCTCCAGCTGCCCGGGTCGGGGCACGGCCGGTCGAAGTCTCGGCGGCGTGGTCAAACCAACTCTCCCCCACGAGCCGAAAGGCCCGGAATCGCAGCAACCAGCCACTCAAAAATAGACCTGTGGCGCTTTGATCTCAAGTTCGGCGGACATTTGACCCATGTCAATGAGGGGAGTCTGCACTGCGCCATTATCACGCATCCGGTCGTCGAGCGTCGATGCCCGGCCCCAGCGGAATAGGAACGAGGCTGTATGCCGATCAAGTTTAGTGCCCGGCATCTTGCCGCGTCCCAGATCGACACGGTATTTCCCCTGGCCGGCATCGCGCTGGGGTTGTCGCTCGAGGAATGGCGCCGTTTTGCGTCTGGTATCGTAGGGAATAGAACCAACAGTGAGCGACCCACGGGGATCATGTGTCTGACCGCCTCCGACGGGACGGTATACGGCATGTTCGCGTACCGGCTGGTTCACGATCCTGAGAAAGGCTCCTTGCTGGAATGCGATCATCTGGCGACTCTCGACCTGCTGCATGGCACCGAGATCCGCGACGCCATGGAGCGTGCAATGAAAGTGCTGGCGCGCGAGCGCGGCTGCCAGGCGGTCAGGGTTCGGGACGGTGAACGACCCGACGACCCGTAGACGCCGCGGCGGGTTCTGGGCGAGGGTGCTCCAGGCACCAAAATGAACAGGTGCGGCGAGCGATCAGCAACAACCGAGCGGGAGCGACGACAATGACGATCAAGGACATCGCGCTATATGTAGACGACGGAAAGGCATGCGCCGACCGCCTGGCCTACGCGGCGGCGCTGGCCGTAAGACACGACGCCCACCTTGCCGGCATCTACGTGATGGCACCCGCCTACATCCCGCCCTATGTCGCGGCCGAAGTCGGCTCCCAGGTCTACGAGGCGCAGGAGCGGATGGCGCAGGAAAGCATGAAGAAGGCGAAGGCGACGTTCGACGACACGGCCAAGTCGGCCGGCGTGAACTCGACCGAGTGGCGGTCGGAGACCGGCTACGCCGACGAGATCGTCACGATGCACGCGCGATATGCCGACCTTCTGGTCGTCGGCCAGCGCGATCCCGATGAGGAGCGGCCGGCAGGCACCTACGAGATCGTCGAGCAGGCGGTGCTGCACAGTGGTCGACCCGTACTGGTGGTGCCGTACGCCGGCAAGTTCACGAAGCCGCCGGAGCGCGTGATGGTGGCCTGGAACGCCAGCCGGGAGTCGGCGCGTGCGGTCAACGACGCGCTCCCGTTTCTGCGGGACGCCGAGACCGCGCAGGTGGTGGCGATCAACCCTAAGCAGGGTCCGAACGGCCACGGCGACATTCCGGGTGCCGACATCTCGCGGCACTTGGCGCGCCATGGCGTCAAGGCCGAGGCGTCGCACGTCACGGCCGAGGATATCGAGGTGGGCGACATGCTGCTGTCGCGCGCATCCGATTTTTCCGCCGATCTGATCGTGATGGGCGGCTACGGCCAGTCGCGCCTGCGCGAGCTGGTCATGGGCGGCGCTAGTCGGACGTTGCTCCGGCACATGACTGCGCCGGTGCTGATGGCGCATTGATCGGCGCCGTCGGCGATCGTGTTGGTCAACGCAGCGTAAGGAGGATTGCCATGAACGAGGAGCGTCGAACCCCGGCCCCGCGGCGGCCGGCAAGCATGGTCGAAAGCGTGTTCGGCGACCTGCAGCGCGACATCAACCGGCTTTTCTCGGACTTCTTCACCGACGTCGAGACGCGCCCTCTCGGCCATTGGGTCACGGGCCGGCTGGTGCCTTCGATGGACATCGCCGAGACCGACGAGGCCTTCGAGGTCAAGGCGGAGTTACCCGGCATGGACGAGAAGGAGGTCGAGATCACGGTCGCCGATGGCCTCTTGACCATCAGGGGCGAGAAGAAGGACGAGACCGAGGACAAGGGAAAGAGTTTCCATCGCATCGAGCGCAGCTACGGCAGCTTCCAGCGCAGCCTGTCGCTGCCGCCGAATGTCGACGAGGACAAGATCAGCGCCGACTTCACCAAGGGCGTCCTCACCGTGACACTGCCCAAGTCCGAGCAGGCCGCCAAAGGCCCGAAGAAGATCGGCATCAAGAGCGCCTGAGCCTCTGACCTAACCTGATTGAGCCTAAGGCCGGCCGCGCCCGCGACCGGCCTTCTTGCTTTCGAAACCGGTGCAGATCCGAGTTGCCTCTCTTGAACGGCGCACGTCTCT
>CAZMTC010000013.1:0-25637 GCA_964569105.1 uncultured Alphaproteobacteria bacterium
ACGCCGAGCTCTTGTCGATCTCAGCCGATACAATCGACGATGAAGACCGGCGCGACGGCTTGGAGTACTTCCGCATCCGGGTTCGCACCGACAAGAACTATCTGGGCGACGACCCGGAGCGAAACCGGATCAGCCCCGGCATGACGGCACAGGTTGACATCCTCACCGGCGAGAAGACTGTCTGGGATTACCTGATGAAACCCATCCTCAAGGCCAAGGATCAGGCGCTGCGCGAGCGATGAGCCGCGCCGTGCCGAGACAGGGAGAACAACGATGCGCCGCTTGCTATTGGCGTCCGTCCTGAGCGCAGCCGTCGCCGGCGCGTCCCTACAGGCGATTGCGCAGGGCGAAGAGGAGCAGGAGCGATCCCCCGAGGCGCTGGCCAAGGAGGGGATCACGAGGCTGCTCGACGCGCTCGAGCTGCTGATCGACGAGATCCCGCAATACGCCGCCCCCGAGGTGCTGCCCAACGGCGACATCATCATACGCCGGCTCGACCCGGTGGAGCCCGAGGAGCGAGCTCCCGAGGACAAGGAGGAAAAGAAGGCCCCGCCCGCCCCGGAGGAACCGGAGGAAACCTAGCGCGGTTCTGTCTCCGACCGAATCGGGACCGTCCGGCGGCGCTCACTCGTCGTCCTGCATCACCGCGATCCGCTCCCGGAACTCCGTGAGCGAGCGGCTCACCACTTCGTCGCTCAACCCCGCTGCGCGCAGTGCGCCGGCGCCCAGCTGGGCCGAGACCTCGAGCACTTCGGGCACGATGGCCTGGGCGCCTGCTTTACTGAGCGCGCGGCCGTGGCGCGGGTCCGCGGCGCGCGCCAGAATTGGCAGGTCGGGCAGCTTGGCGTGCAGCAGTTGGACCGTTTGCAGCGCCTTCTCAGGATCGTTGATAGTGATGACGATCGCTCGCGCGCGGTCGGCGCCGACGCCCCAAAGAATCTCGGCCTGCGACACATCGGCAAAGTAGATGGGCAGGCCCTTCTCGCGGCCCTTGCGCACAGTCTCGGGGTCTCGTTCGAGCGCGACATAAGGGATCCGATGATGCTCGAGCAGGCTCGCGAGCGAACGGCCGACGCGGCCGAACCCCGCGATGATAACGTGTTCCGCCAGATCGATGTTCTCGGCCTCGAGCGCGGCCAGGCCCACCGGCTCGTACGTCTCGAGCCGAGGCTTGAGCCAGCGGCCCGCGATGGCGAGCAGCGGTGTCAGCGCCATCGATATGCCCACCACCACCATCGCGAACTGCGCCACCCGCTCGGGCACCACGCCGGTCTCGGCGGCCACGCCGATCATGATGAATGCGAACTCTCCGCCCTGGGCCAGGTAGAGCCCCGCGGGCACGGCCACCGAGAGCGGCAATCCGATACCGCGGCACAGGCCGACGATGATCGCGGCCTTGCCCAGGATCAGCGCCAGCACCAGCACGACGATGAGGGTCGCCTGCTCCGCCGCCAGGCCGAGGTTGAGCCCCATACCGATGGACATGAAGAACAGGCCCATGAACAGGCCCTGAAACGGCCGGATCTCGGCTTCCACCTGGTGGCGGAACTCGGTCTCGGACAGAAGAAGCCCGGCGAGGAATGCGCCCAGCGTCAGCGACAGCCCGACCTGCTCCGACGCCCAGCCGATGCCGAGCACGGTGAGCAGCGTGAGCGCGACGAACACCTCGGAGGATGGCCCCGACGCGATGATGGTGCGGAACAGCGGCCGCAACCCCACGCGCCCGCCTACGATGATGCCGGCGACCGCCGCCACCGCGATGCCGATCGCCTGCGCCACGTCGGCCCATTCGGTGCTCTGCGCGCCGCCCAACAGCGGCACCATGGCCAGCAGGGGCACGGCGGCGAGGTCCTGCAGCAGCAGGATCGAGAAGGTGGTTCGGCCCATGCGGGTGGCGCCGTCGCCGCGCTCGGCGAGGAGTTGAAGGACCACCGCGGTCGAGGACAGGGCGAGCCCGGTGCCGAGAACGATGGCCGGCTGCAGTCCCAGCCCGACGCCGTAAACGAGGCCGCCGATGACCAGCGCGGTGATCGCGAACTGCGCCGTGCCCAGCCCGAAGACGTCGTTGCGCAACACCTTGAGCCGGTTGAAGGACAGCTCGAGCCCGATGGAGAACAAGAGGAACACGACGCCCAGCTCGGCCAGGGCGCGGATCGACGAGACGTCGGTGACCAAGCCGAGCCCCTCGGGCCCGATCAGCACGCCGGCAACCAGATAGCCCAGGATCGGGCTCGACTTGAGGCGCTGGAACACGGTGACCAGCACCACCGCGGCGGCGAGAAAGATGACAACGTCCTGGAGGAATCCGTGATCGTGCACGTCACGCGGCCCCAGCTCGGCATGGCGGCCGCGGCGCGGCCTGCTAAGGCCATCTACCTATCCGATACGCGGGCGCCGAGAAAGGGCACGCGCCCACATCGCCCGCCGCAGGCATTGTTCGGGTGCCGCCTGCCACCATATATCGGCGAACACCTTCAGGCCGGGCCGCGGCCGGCTCACGGCCCGGTGTCGGGCACAGGAAAGCGTTCCCTTCCCGCATGATAATCTTCTTGCAGATAGCCGGTGGCCTGCTGCTCCTACTCGTGGGCGGCGAGATCCTGGTCCGCGGAGCCGTGGCGCTGGCCAACCGCCTGGACATCTCGCCCCTGGTGATCGGGCTGTCGGTGGTCGCCTTCGGCACCTCCGCCCCCGAACTGATGGTCAGCCTGATCGCCGCGCTGGAGGATGCCCCGGCGATCGCGGTGGGCAACGTCATCGGCTCCAACATCGCCAACATCCTGCTGGTGCTCGGCGCCGCCGGGCTGATCTTCCCGATCCAGCGACAGGAGCGGTCGCTTTATCGCGACGGCTCGGTCGCCATCGGTGCGACGGTGCTGATGGTCGCCTTGTGCTTCGCGGGCACGGTGATGGCGTGGCACGGCCTGGTGATGCTGGCGTTCCTGGGCCTGTACCTTTTCCTGTCCTACTGGACCGACCGTCGCGACCGCGCGGCGATCGAGGACATCAAGCGCGAGGTCAAGGAATTGGAGGCCGACGGCGCGCCGCTTTGGCTGTCGCTGCTGCGCGTGCTGGGCGGGCTCGGCGGCGTGCTGCTGGGCTCCAAGATCCTCGTGGGCGGCGCGGTCGATATGGCGGAGATCGCCGGCATCTCGCAGAAGGTTATCGGCGTCACCGTGGTCGCGGTGGGCACGTCGCTGCCCGAGCTCGCCACCTCGGTGGTCGCGGCGATCCACAAGCGCACCGACATGGCGCTGGGCAATGCGCTGGGATCGAATATCTTCAACGTCCTCGCAATCCTGGGCACCGTGTCGTTGGTGCAGCCGATCCCGATCCCGCCCGAAGTGCTGAGCTTCGATATCTGGGTCATGCTGGGCGTGATCCTGGTCTTCGTCCCGCTGGCATTGCTCTGCCGCCACATCGGCCGCGCACCGAGTTTCCTGTTCCTGATGTGCTACGCGGCCTACACGATCTTCCAGTTCGCCAACGACGGCTCGATCTGATCCGCGATTACGACGCACCGACAGGAGGTTAGCCGTAAGGCGGGCAACGCGGATGTCACCAGCGCCGATGCCCTCGAGTTGCCCAAATTTGTGCACAGGGCGGAGCGCGGCGTCGAGAAGGAGACCCGTAGGGCGCGAACAGGCGCCGGAAACATATCCTTCACACTTGACTTTGATTTTTTATTTAGAATCAATATCTTGTCGTTCTGATGAAAAAATAGGCAATATGACGAAACCCAGACGATAGCGCGGCTTACGAATTTGGCCGCCGCCTCGCCCACAGAGCTATCCACAGATTCGGTGGATAGCTGCGGGTCCGCCCTCCCCTGCCTCGCCGCAGCGCCGAGGGGGCGCAGCGGCCGCAGTTGACGTACCGCGCGCCGGCCTCAAGATTTGGGTATGAACACCGGCCTGCCCCACGACATGGACGCACTTTGTGCGCCTGCCGTGCCCCCGTCGCTCGCGGAGGGCGCGCAGGTAATTAAGTCCCATCTGGCGACGATGCCGGCGAGCCCGGGCGTCTACCGCATGCTCGACCGCAAGGGCGACGCGCTTTATGTCGGCAAGGCACGCAACCTGAAGAAGCGCGTCGTCGCCTACACCCACGTGAACAAACTGCCAGAGCGGCTGCGCCGCATGGTCGCGGAAACCCGCGCCATGGAGGTCGTCACGACCCACACCGAGGTCGAGGCGCTGCTGCTCGAGAGCAACCTGATCAAGCGCCTGCGCCCCCGCTTCAACGTCATCCTGCGCGACGACAAGTCGTTTCCATACATCCTGCTCCGCGGCGGCCATGACTTCCCGCAGCTCACCAAGTACCGCGGCGCGCGCACCGAGCAGGGCGCGTATTACGGCCCCTTCGCCTCGGCCCAGTCGGTCAACCGCACGCTGACCGCGCTGCAACGCGCCTTCCTGCTGCGCTCGTGCTCGGACAGCGTGTTCGCGTCGCGCACCCGGCCGTGCCTGCTGCACCAGATCAAGCGCTGCTGCGCGCCCTGCGTGGGCAAGGTCGGCAAGGAGGAATACGCGGCCTTGGTCGGGGAAGCGCGCGACTTCCTGGAGGGCCGCGACACCGGTGTCCAGAAAACCCTGTCCGCGGCGATGCAGGACGCGTCGGACAAGCTCGAATTCGAGCGCGCCGCGCTCTACCGCGACCGCATCCGCGCGCTGGCGCACATCCAGGCCCGCCAGGACATCAACCTGCCGGAGATGGAGGACGCCGACGTGATCGCGCTGCACCGCGCCGGCGGCCAGTCGGCGGTGCAGGTGTTCTTCTTCCGCGGCGGGCGCAACTACGGCAACCGCTCCTATTTCCCGCGGCACGACCGGGACGCGGCGAGGGACGAGGTGCTGGAGGCGTTCGTCGGCCAGTTCTACGACAACAAGATCCCGCCGCCGCTGGTGCTGCTGAGCCACGACGTCCCGGGCCGGGCGCTGCTCGGCCGCGCGCTGGCCGAGCGCGCCGGCGGCAGGGTCGAGCTGCAGGTGCCCAAGCGCGGCGAGAAGCGCAAGCTGGTCGACCATGCGCTGGCCAACGCCGAGACCGCGCTGGCACGGCGCATGGCGGAGAGCGCGTCGCAGCGCCGGCTGCTCGAGGGCGTGGCCGACGTGTTCGGCCTGGAGGGCACGCCCGAGCGGGTCGAGATCTACGACAACTCGCATATCGGCGGCACCCGCGCGGTCGGCGCGATGGTGGTCGCCGGGCCGGACGGCTTCGTGAAGGCCGCCTTCCGCAAGTTCAACATCAAGGGCGAGGTCGAGCCGGGCGACGACTACGGCATGATGCGCGAAGTCCTGACCCGGCGCTTCGCCCGCGCGCTCAAGGAGGACCCCGAGCGCGCGAGCGGCACCTGGCCGGACCTGGTGATGATCGACGGCGGCAAGGGGCAGCTCTCCGCCGCCGAGTCGGTGCTGGCCGATCTGGGGGTCGAGGACGTCGAGCTGGTGGCGGTGGCCAAGGGGCCCGAGCGCAACGCCGGGCGCGAGCGGTTCTTCCGCCCGGGCGGCCGCGAGATCACCATCGAGCCCAACGACCCGGTGATGTACTTCCTGCAGCGTTTGCGCGACGAGGCGCACCGCTTCGCCATCGGCGCGCACCGCACCCGCCGCTCCAAGGCCATCGGCCAGTCGGCGCTCGACCAGATCCCGGGGGTGGGCGCGCGGCGCAAGAAGGCGCTGCTGCACCGCTTCGGCTCGATGCGCGGCGTCGCGCAGGCGGGGCTCGCCGACCTGGAGAGCGTCGACGGCATCTCGCGCACGGTCGCGCGCAAGATCTACGACCATTTCCACGGCGAGAACTGAGCGGGGTGCCGCGGGCGCCGGAAACTCGCTAGGATCGATGCCATGTTCGCGACATTGTCGAATCGGCTGACCGCGCTGCGGGTGGTCCTCGTGCCCGTGCTGGTGGCGCTGTTCTTCGTGCCCGGCGACGCCGCCGATTGGGCCTCGCTGGCGGTGTTCGCGGCGGCCGGCTTCACCGACTGGCTCGACGGGCACCTGGCGCGGGCACGCGGCGAGGAGACCGCCTTCGGCCGGTTCCTCGACCCGATCGCCGACAAGGTACTGGTGCTGGCCGCGCTGGTCATGCTCGCGGCGTTCGACGGGATGAGCGGACTGACGGCGGTGGCTGCGGTGATCATCCTGTGCCGTGAGCTCCTGATCTCGGGCCTGCGCGAGTTCCTGGGCGGGCGCGACGTCGCGCTCCCGGTGAGCCGGCTTGCCAAGTGGAAGACCGCGGCGCAGATGGTCGCCATCGGGTTCCTGCTCGCCGGACCGGCCGCACCGATCCCGGCGACCGTGATCGGCGAGGCGCTGCTGTGGTTGGCGGCGGTCCTCTCGGCGGTGACGGCGTGGGACTATCTGCGCGCGGTGCTGCCCCATCTGAGGGGTCCCGGCGCCGACGCGGGGCCGCCGGGCGAGGCCTGGCACGACGAGCCCGAGGTGCAGGAGCGCTGACCGAGCCATGGCACAGTTGAGCGACGACTGCTTCGCCTTCGGCGGCGGCCTGATGCGCGTCGACGAGGCGCTGGCCATGCTGGCCGAGCGCATCGGGCCGGTGACCGCGCCCGAGGCCGTGCCGCTCGACCATGCGCTCGACCGGGTGTTGGCCGAGGACGTGGTCGCCGACCGCGCAGTGCCGCCCCACGACAACTCGGCGGTCGATGGCTACGCCGTGTTCTTCGACGACGTGGCGGCGGAGGGCGAAACCGTGCTGTCCGTGACCGGCCGCGCCGCCGCGGGCCATCCGCTGGGCCGCGAGGCGGTGCGCGGCGAGGCGATCCGCATCTTCACAGGCGCCGCCATGCCCGAGGGGCTGGACACGGTGATGATGCAGGAGGACTGCGTCGAGGAGGACGGCGAGGTGCGCTTCCCCGCCGGCATCAAGCGCGGCGCCAACCGGCGCCTGGCGGGTGAGGACGTCGAGGTGGGAACGACGGTGCTCCACGCGGGGCAGCGGCTGCGGCCGCAGGACATCGGCCTCGCGGCCTCGGTCGGGCGCACCGGGCTGCAGGTCTACGCGCCGCTGAAGGTCGCCGTGTTCTCCACCGGCGACGAGATCCGCGAGCCGGGCGAGGACGCGCCGCCGGGCACGATCTACGACGCCAACCGGCACACCATCGCGGCGCTGCTGCGCCAGCTCGGCTGCGCGGTGACCGATCTGGGCATCCTGCCCGACCGGCTGGACGCGATCCGCGACGCGCTCGAGGACGCCGCGCGCGGCCACGCGCTGGTGGTCACCTCGGGCGGCATGTCGGTGGGCGAGGAGGACCATGTGCGCGCCGCGGTCGAGGCGCTGGGCGCGATCCATTTCTGGCGCCTGGCGATCAAGCCCGGACGACCGATCGCGCTGGGCCAGGTCGGGCGGGTGCCCTTCGTCGGTCTGCCGGGTAATCCGGTGGCGGTGATGGTCACCTTCCTGCGCATCGCGCGCCCGCTGGTGCTCCGCCTTTCGGGCTGTGCCGACGTCGATCCGCACCTGTTCCGGGTGCGCGCCGAGTTCGAGCACAAGAAGAAGAAGGACCGCCGCGAATGGGTGCGCGCGCGCCTCGACGCCCTGCCTGACGGCACCCTGGTGGCGCGAAAGTTCCCGCGTCAGGGCGCGGGCGTGCTGTCCTCGATGGTCGAGGCCGACGGGCTCGTCGAGCTGCCCGAGGACTTGACGCATCTGTCAGCCGGCACAATGGTTGACTTCCTGCCCTTCAACGAGGTGCGGTGAGACCGGAGATGAGCGAGATCAACGTCCTCTATTTCGCGTGGCTGCGCGGCAAGACCGGCACCGGCGAGGAGGCATACGAGCTGCCCGACGGCGTCGGCGACGTCGCCGGGCTGATCGGCGCGCTCAAGGCGCGCAGCCCGGGCCACGCCGACGCGCTGGCCGATCTGTCGGTGGTGCGCGTGGCGGTGAACCAGGAATACGTCCAGCCCGACCATCCGGTGAAGCCGGGCGACGAGGTCGCCTTCTTCCCGCCGGTGACGGGGGGCTGAGAGGCGGGAGCGCAGCGATGATCCGCGTGCAGCGCGAGGACTTCGACCCCGGAGCGGAAGCGGCCGCGCTGTGCGACGGCAACACCGCGGTGGGCGGGGTCGTGACCTTCACCGGGCTGGTGCGCGATCTGCCCGGCGCGGGGCTGCGCGCGATGACGCTCGAGCACTATCCGGGCATGACCGAGAAAATGCTGGCGCGCATCGAGGAAGGGGCGCATGAACGCTGGCCGCTCGAAGCATCGCTGGTGATCCACCGCTACGGCCGGCTCGAGCCGGGCGACCGCATCGTGTTCGTGGCCACCGCCTCGGCGCATCGCAAGGCGGCGTTCGAGGCCAACATGTTCCTGATCGACTGGCTCAAGACCAAGGCACCGTTCTGGAAGCGCGAGGACGCGGGCGCGGGCGAACGCTGGGTCGATGCCCGCGCCGAGGACGACGCGGCGGCCGAGCGCTGGTCGCGAAAATCCCAGGCAGCGGAGTGAGCGATGGCGGAGATCGTCAACCTCAACCAGTACCGCAAGGCCAAGGCGAAGAGGGAGCGTGACCGAGAGGCCCGTGCCAACCGCGCCAAGCACGGCCGCACCAAGGACGAGACGGCGCGCGACAAGGCCGAGGGCACGCGCACCGAGGGCGAGCTCGACGGCAAGGAGTTGGACGACGGGGCGTAAGGGAGCGGGCCGGCGCAGTTCCTCCTCCCGACGGAACGGGCGGCGCCCGGAAGCGCCGCCCCGTTGCTCCGACAGGTTCTCCGGCCGGTCAGGCCGCGGCGTGCCGCGCTGAAGCCGCGCGCTTGTCGCGCCGGCTGACCAGGTTGTCGTAGTCCTCGACCAGCGAGCGGGTGATCTCGCCGACCTCGAAGGTCATGTCGTCGATCTCGCGCACCGGCGTGACTTCCACGGCGGTGCCGGAGAGGAACACCTCGTCGGCCTCGCGCAGCTCCTCGGGCATGATCACGCGCTCGTTGACCGTGTAGCCGCGCGCCTTGGCGAGCTCGATCACGGTGCGGCGCGTGATGCCGTCGAGAAAGCAGTCGGGGACCGGCGTGTGCAGCTCGCCGTCCTTGACCAGGAAGATGTTGGCGCCGGTGGCCTCGGCGACGCGACCGCGCCAGTCGAGCATCAGCGCGTCGTTGTAGCCGTCGGCCTCGGCCTTGTGCTTGGACAGGGTGCAGATCATGTAGAGGCCGGCCGCCTTGGACTTCACGGGTGCGGTGTCGGGCGACGGGCGGCGCCACTTGGAGATCTGCATGCGGATGCCCTTGAGCCGCGCCTCGGGCGTGAAGTAGGCCGGCCACTCCCACGCGGCGATGGCCACGTTGATCCGGTTGTGCTGGGCCGAGACGCCCATCATCTCCGAGCCGCGCCAGGCGACCGGACGGACATAGCCGTCCTCGATCCCCATCCGGCTGACCACGTCCTTGCACGCCGCGTCGATCTCGGCGACCGAATAGGGCAGCTCGAAGCCGAGCTCGTTGGCCGAGACATGCAGCCGCTCGGTGTGCTCGGTCAGCTTGAAGATCTCGCCGCCATAGACGCGTTCGCCCTCGAAGACGCAGCTGCCGTAATGCAGGCCGTGCGTCAGGACATGGACCTTGGCGTCACGCCATGGCACGAATTCGCCGTTGAACCAAATCTCGCCGTCGCGGTCGTCGAAAGGGATGAGACTCATGCCCGCAGGTCCCCGAGTTTTGCGGTCCATGCCGCCGGTTGAGTTAAAATGTTTCACCAAATGCTATTCTGGCGAAACAAACTGCAAAACACGCTAGCTATCACCCGAGGCGTGGGAGTGTCAACGTGGCTGAGCTGAAAACAGGTGTTAACCCGCTGTTCCTGCGCGATGAAGAGCTGCGACAGGGGATGGAGCTGCTGTTCTTCGCCTATCGCGACTGCGTGGCGGAGGCGGACGCGCTGCTCGACCGCCACGGGCTGGGCCAGGCGCATCACCGGGCAATCTATTTCGTCGGCCGCTACCCCGGCCTTTCCGTGGGCGAACTGCTGAACCTGTTGCGCATCACCAAGCAGAGCCTGTCACGGGTGGTGCGGCAGCTCGGCGAGGCCGGGTTGGTGACCGTCGAGCCGGCGGCCGACGACGGCCGTAAGCGCCTGCTGCGTCTGACGGAGACGGGCGAGGAGGTGGAGCGCGAGCTGACCGAGGCGCAGCGCGCGCGCTTCGCCCGCGCCTATCGCGAGGCCGGCGCCGAGGCGGTGGAGGGATTCCGCAAGGTCCTGCTGGGCCTCGCCGACGAGGGCCACCGGAGTGCGTTCCGACGTGCCGCGCGATGAGAATGTTGGTTTCGTACCGGCCGGCCGGCCGCCCTATACTGCGGTCATGATGGCCGATCTGCCGCACGTCCTGGTGATCGACGACGACACGCGCCTGCGCGACCTGTTGCGCAAGTACCTGTCGGACCACGGTTATTTTGTCGATGCGGCGAAGGACGCCGCCGAGGCCCGGGCCAAGCTCAAGGGTCTGGCCTTCGATGCCATCATCCTCGACCTGATGATGCCCAACGAAAACGGCCTCGATTTCGCTGCCGCGTTGCGCCGAACCAGCACGGTGCCGATCCTGATGCTCACCGCGATGGGCGAGCCCGAGGACCGCATCAACGGGCTCGAGCGGGGCGCCGACGACTATCTGACCAAGCCGTTCGAGCCGCGCGAGCTGCTGCTTCGGCTGCGCAACCTGTTGCGCCGCGCTCAGCCCGCAGATGATGCCGCCTCCGGCGAGCTTCGGCTGGGCGACTGCCGCTTCGATCTCGGCCGCGAGGAGCTGTTGCGCGGCGACGAGCCGGTTCGGCTGACCGATGCCGAGCGCCGGTTGATGCGGACGCTGGCCGCCAGTGCCGGCAGCGCGGTCAGCCGCGATACGCTGTCGGAGGCGGTCGGTGCGGACGGCGGCAGCCGGTCGGTTGACGTCCACGTCACCCGGCTGCGACGCAAGATCGAGGCCGATCCGCGCACGCCACGCTACCTGCAAACCGTGCGCGGCAAGGGTTACGCGCTGTGGCCCGACTGAAGCTGCCCGGCACCGGTTGGTTGAAGGGGTTGGCGCCGCGCTCGCTGATGGCGCGGTCGCTGTTGATCATCGGCACGCCGCTGGTGGCGGTGCAGCTGATCTCGACCTGGGTGTTCTACGACCGGCATGTCGACGAGCTGACCCGGCGGCTGGCGACCGCGCTGGCGTCCGACATCTCGACCGTCATCCAGTTCCTCGACAAGTATCAAGGTCCCGACGACCGCGACTGGATCACCCGCCAGGCGCGGGCCATGAGCATCGTCATGGATATCGACATGGGCGCACAGCTGCCACCCCATGCCGAGGACCGCATCGGCTGGTTCGAGGGACAGCTTCCCGACACGCTACGTGAGGTGGTGGGTCCGCCGCTGGTGGTCGACACGGTGAGCGTACCCGACGCGATCCGCGTCCTGGTGCAGACCCGGCACGGCGTGATCGAGTTTACCTCGCCGCGCAAGCGGATTTTCAGCGTCACCATCGTGATCTTCCTGAGCTGGTCGCTGGGCAGCGCAGCGCTGCTGCTGTTCATCGCCTTCCTGTTCATGCGCAACCAGGTGCGACCGATCCGGCGCCTGGCAGTGGCAGCCGATCGTTTCGGCAAGGGCCGCGACGCGCCGGACTTCAAGCCCACGGGCGCGTCCGAGGTGCGCCAGGCGGCAACCAACTTCATCATCATGCGTGAGCGCATCAAACGGCAGATGAGCCAACGCACCGAAATGCTCGCCGGTGTGTCGCACGATCTGCGCGCCCCGCTCACGCGCATGAAGCTGGCGCTGGCGATGCTCGGCGACGACACCGTGGCGAAGGAGCTGCGCGACGACGTCACCGAGATGCAGGAGATGGTCGACGAGTTCCTCGCCTTTGCGCGCGGCGAAAGCGCAGAGGACGCGGTCGACACGGACCTGCCTGTACTGCTGCGCGAGATCGTCGGCGCGGCCCAGGAGCACGGTGCGGAGATCGCGCTGGAGACGCGGGGCACCTTGCGGCTGCCCGTCCGCCGGAACGCCATCAAGCGCTGCCTGTCGAACATCGTCGCCAACGCGGCGCGATACGGTAGCAAGGTCGTGCTGCGCAGCCAGAGGCAGCGCCACTACGCCGAGATCATCGTGGACGACGACGGCCCCGGAATTCCGGAAGACAAGCGCGAGGAGGCGTTCAAGCCCTTCGTCCGGCTGGACAGCGCGCGCAGCCCCAACATCGCCGGCGTGGGACTGGGCCTGACCATCGCGCGCGACATCGTGCGCGGCCATGGCGGCGAGATCACGCTGCATGATTCGCCCGCCGGCGGCCTCCGGGTTCTGGTGCGGCTGCCTCTCTAAGCGATCACTGTCGGCGTGCGATCACCCGTACGCCCTTCCGCCGGCCGCCGGGCCGCGTCAGGATCTCGAATCCATGGCGATCCAGGAAGATCGCGATATTGTGGTGAGAGAAATAGATCTTGTGATCGGGCGCGCCGAGGTCGCGCCACTCGCCGCCGGGCCGCGCATATTCCTCGAGCGCCGGCGTGGTCAGGTACAGCGCACCGCCGGGCCGTATCGCCGCGGCCAGCGCGTCGATGAAGGCCTCGGTCCCCGGGACGTGCTCGATGACCTCGGAGCAGTAGACGCCGTCGAAGCTGCCGGGCGCGAGACCGGCTTCGTCGAGGGTGCCGCAGCGGAAGGTGGCGCGCGGCGCGCGGTGGCGGGCCGCGTCGACGAGGTCCGGATTGATCTCGAGACCCTCGGCGTCCATGCCCAGCCGGCATGCGGCATGGACCATGATACCGACGTTCGAGCCGACGTCGAGCAGCCGGCCGCCAGGCATGTGCCGGCGCAAGTGCAGCGCCCGCCAACCGCTGCGCCAGTACTTGGAGAGCAGTTTGCGCCCCGAATAGGTACGGATATAGCCATGGCCGTAGGCGCGCTGACCCTCGGCGAGCGAGGCGGCGTCGCTGGCGGGCATCGGGTCGAGGAACGCGAAGCCGCACTCGGTGCAGCGCGACCAATGGAATTCACCCTGGTCGGCCATCGGCGCGAACGAACGGCCGCCGCAGCAGCGGCATGAGGACATCGCGCGACCCTGTCTAATAGAGACGGCCGCCGTTCGGGACCGGCCGGTCCACCGAGACCATGACTACATCGCCGTCGCCGTCGGGGAAGCCCAGGACCAGGCATTCGGACATGAACTTGCCGATCTGCTTGGGCGGGAAGTTGACCACCGCCGCGACCTGCCGGCCAGGCAACTCCTCCGGCGCGTAGTGCTTGGTGATCTGGGCTGAGGTCTTGCGCTCGCCGGTCTCGGGGCCGAAGTCGATCCACAGCTTGATCGCGGGCGTGCGCGCCTCGGGAAACGGCTCGGCGCGCAGGATCGTGCCGACCCGGATGTCGACCTTCTGGAAGTCGTCGAAGCTGATCGCCATCCGCTCCCCCACCCGGTTGCGCGGAAGCTCCTACCATCCGGGCCGAGAGCCGCGCAAGCCGGAGGTCAGCCCGCCGGTGCCGGAGCGGCCGGGGGCTCGGGCGGGGGCGCTGCGTCGGTCGTGCGCCGGCCGCGCCACAGCGTAGCCGCGATCCGCTCGGCCCGGTCGAGCCGGCGGTCGAGCGCGGCCATGGTGCGGCCCTGGTCCTCGCTGTCGTCGCGAAACCACACCGGCAAAACGGACAGGTACACCGCCGCAGCGCCCTTGACGCGCAGCCTCCCGCCCAAGCCGCCGGTCGGGATCTCCGCCGCTTCGAGCATCCAGGCCATCGAGGTCAGAAGACGCGCCCCCATGCACAGCGCGGCCAAGGGCGCCGTGGTGCGGTCGCGCACCAGTGCAGCGAGGCCGTCTCGATATGGCTTCAGCGCGTCGAACCGCCGCATCATCACGTCGAAAAGCCGGTCGCGCGGGCTGTCCTCGGGGCCGAACCGGCCGGCCCCGGCCAGCACGGCCTCATCGGCGAGCCTCGAAATCGTCGCCGCGATGGCGGCCTTCGAGCGGGTGTGGGCATAGAGCTCGGCCAGCGGCAGCTTGGCGGCCTCGGCGATCTCGGCCATCGACAGGCCGCGCCAGCCCCGCTCCGCCGCCAGCCGCATGGCGGCGTCAACGATCCGAGTGCGGGTATCGGCCTTTTTCGCCATGGTCCTGTTCCCCAGTTGAAGTCGCTTGGATGGTAACGTCTCTCACTGACATGGGTCTTGGATCGGTCCATGGCCATTTGTTGTTGATTTCAGGCGTGAGGCTTCCGATCCTGGGGCCAGATGCGTCGTGACAGAAGGCGCGTGCGATGAACCGAGCGCAAAAGCCGATGGAGTGTGCGGCGGCACGGGCCGAGGCGCTGTTCCTGCGCGCGATCCAGACCCAGCCGATGCTCAGCCGCGAGCGCGAGATCACGCTGGCCGAGCGCTACCACAAAGGCGACCAGGCGGCGTTGACCGAGTTGGTCAACACCCATCTGCGCATCGTCGTGGCGACCGCGCGCAAGTACCGAAATTACGGAGTGCCCATGGGCGACCTGATCCAGGAGGGCACGGTCGGGCTTCTCCATGCGGTGCGCAAGTTCGACCCGCGGCGCGACGTGCGGCTCAACACCTACGCGGTCTGGTGGGTGCGCGCGGCGATTCAGGACCACGTGATGAAATCCTGGTCCATGGTGCGCATCGGCACGACGGCGGCGCAGAAGTCGCTGTTCTTCCGGCTCCGGCGCATGCTGGTCGATTTGCGCGACGGCGCCGACCTGTTTTCGGACGAGAAACTGGCACCGCTTGCGCAGCGCTTCTCGGTCCCGTTGGCCGAGGTCAAGGCGATGGCCATGCGGGCGGCCGGGTTCGACCAGTCGCTCAACCGCCCGCTGGCCAACGACGAGACCGAGGAGTGGCTCGACCACCTTCCCGACGAGCTGTCGCCCGACCCCGAGGAGGTCGTGGCCGAAGAGAGCGAGAGCAGCCGCTGGCACGGGCTGATCGAGAGCGCCCTGAGGACCTTGCCCCGGCGCGAGGCGCGGATCATTCGGGCGCGCTATCTCGCCGACGCCGTCCCCACCCGCGACGCGCTCGCCCGCGAACTCGGTATCTCAAAAGAGCGTGTGCGCCAGCTCGAGCTCCGTGCCCTGGAGAAGATCCGCGCCTTTTTGCTGCCCATGCGGTTGGAACACGGTACTGCCGGTTAGCTTGGCCTCGCATCACGCCCCCCCTGCGATACCCTCCTGATCGACCCGAATGTCGGCCACCGAGCCGCCTGTCATGGCCTCGAGCTCGCCCGGCGCGAGCTTGAACACGCATTTGGGCGTGCCCGCCGCGGCCCAGATCTCGTCGAACCGCATGAGATCGGCATCGATGAAGATGCGCACCGGCCCGGCATGGCCCAGCGGCGGTACGCCGCCGATGGCGTAGCCCGTCGCGCCGCGCACGAAATCCGCGTCCGCCTTGCCCGGCTCGGCGCCGAGCAGCGCGCCGACCTTGCCTATGTCGACACGATTCACGCCGCTGGTGATGACCAGGACCGGGACGCCCTCGGGCGCCTTGAACACGATCGACTTGGCGATCTGGGCGACCGTACAGCCGCACGCCGCGGCGGCATCCGCCGCCGTCCGCGTGCTGTCCGGCATCTCGACCACCTCGTTGGAATACCCCTTGGCCTCGAGGGCCTCCTGAACCCGCTGCGCACTCGCCGGCAATGCGTCGCTCATCCCGTCCCCGTCAACCTCTGCACATCAATCCGCCAGCTCCCGCGAGCGCTGCGCCGCGGCGGCGACCGTTCGCTCCATCAGTTCCCCGAGCTCGGCCATCAGGACCTCGAGCCCGGCCTGGGTGGTGCCGCCGGGGCTGGTGACCGCCTTGCGCAGCTCCTCCGCGCTGTCGGAGGAGCGGTGCATGAGCTCGCCTGCCCCGCTCACCGTCGCACGCGCGAGGCGCATGGCGAGTTCGGGCTCGAGCCCGTGCGCCTCGCCCGCCTTGGCCAGGCATTCGACCAGGTGGAAGACGTAGGCCGGACCGCTGCCCGAGACGCCCGTCACCGCGTCCATCAGCGCCTCATCCTCGACCCAGCCGACCTCGCCCACCGCCTCGAGCAGCGTCTGGCAGGCCCCCTTCTGGGCAGCGGTCACATTTGCGTTGGCGACCGCCGTGGTGATGCCGCGCCCGACCGCCGCGGGCGTGTTGGGCATGGAGCGCACGATCGCGGCCTGCGAGCCCAGCTTGGCCTCGAAATAGCCGACGGTCTTGCCCGCCGCGATCGACAAGAACACGGTGTCCTGCCCCACGAAGCGGGCGTAGGGCGGCACGACCTCGTCCATCATCTGCGGCTTGACCGCCAGGATCACCACGGAGGGGGCGAAGTCGGGCGCAACGGCCGACGGGTCGGCGACAAAGCGCGGCGGCGCATCGCCGAAGCGCTCGGCGCCGCCCGAGGGCTCGACCGCGATCACGTCCTCCGCCCTGGTACCCCCCGCCAGCCAGCCCTGCAGCAGAGCGCCGCCCATGCGGCCGCAGCCCACCAGCAGGAGGCGTTCGGTCAACGGATCAGGCCTCGCCCACGGTTTCGATCAGCGAGGCGGCAATCGCCTCGCCGGGCGCCTTGCCGCCCCAGGTGACGTATTGGAACGCCGGGTAGTAGCGCTCGCACTCGGTGAGCGCGATGTCGATGATGTCCTCGAGCTGCTCCACCCCGGCGCCTTCGCTGGCGCGGAACAGCTGGGCGTGGCGGAAGGCCGGCACGCCGTCCTCCGAGGAGATGTCGAAATGGCCCAGCCACAGCTTGGCGTTGACGAGCGCCATCAGCTCGTACACCGGCGGTCGGCGATTGCCGGGCACCCGCAGGTCGAGCACGCACGAGACGTGCATCGCGCTCAACTCTTCGCTCCAGGAGAAGTGGAGGTTGTAGTGGCACCAGTGGCCCGAGAAGCCCACCGCGAGCTCGTCCTCCGAGAAGCGCTCGAAGGGCCATTCGTTGGCGTTGACGATCTCTTCCAGCAGGTCCAGGGGGTTCCGTGCGGTGGCGCTGACCAACTGAAGCGAAGTCATAAGCGCTGCTCCTCGTACCGGCGACGACCCCTCGTACGGCGGGTGCAGCGGGCGCTGTATCGCCTCCCCATATCTTGTGGCCCGGCACGCCCGAAACACCACGGAAGCTAGGCTGCCAAATTCGATTCCAAGCGGCAAGAAAGATTTTGGGCGTCACACAGAATTCACCACTATATCTGGAGGCGCTCCTCGGATCGCGCCGCGCTCGGAACGCGCACGGGCTACCTGGCGAGCCAGAACTCGTATTCGACCAGCATGCCGGGCAGCGCCAGCCCCTCGATGACGCGCAGCGTGCCGGCCGCCGGCTTCACGGCCATGTCGGCGAAGAACTCGGCGAACAATCCGAAGATTTCCTCGTACTTCGCGGGGTCCACCGCGCGCGTCAGGGTGAACTCGACGCGCACGATGTCGTCCTTCGTATAGCCATGCTCGGCGATGTAGGCAGCGACGTCGTCGAGGATGCCGCGGGTCTGGCCCACGGGATCGTCGGGATGGCGAATGGTGCCGTCGGGACCGTGGTCGCCGAGCCCCGCCATGAGGAACAGCTCCGAGAAGTCGGTGAGCTTCAATCCCCAGTTGAACAGGGCCGAGAAATCGGGCGCATTTGGATTGGGTACGGGCGTCTTGGTCGCCATCTCTGTGCCTCCTCTTCGAGCGATCGTGTCGGGAACAGGTTCGCCGTGGGCTCAACTGCCCGAAGCGGGCCTCGATTTGGTCTTCGAACCCGAACTCCTGGTCGATTTGCCGGTGCCGGCCAGCTTCGCTTCGAGCGCGGCGACCCGCTTTTCGAGCTTCTCCTGCTCGCTCCGTGCGTTGGCGGCCATCGCCTCGACGGCTTCGAACTCCTCGCGCGTGACCACGTCCATCTCGCCAAGAAGGCGCTGAAGTCTTGCCTTGATGGCGGCCTCGGCTTCCTCGCGCGCCGAGGCGGCGACACCCGCCACGCCCGAAGCCAGGCGGGCGAGATCGTCAAGCATTCGGTTGTCGGTCTGCATGGCGGGCTCCCGTCTCATGGTGTTCGACGTGATCTTGGTGCCAGGCGGCATCGGGCGCAACCGGCGGCATGCTGGACGCGGGGCGAACCGCCCCCCTATAAGGGGTCCGGCAGTGTGGCGGGAGTGCACCATGATCATCGTCACGGGCGGCGCGGGCTTCATCGGCTCGAACCTGGTGGCGGGCCTGGAGGCCCGCGGCGAGCACGAGATCGTGGTGTGCGACACGCTGGGCACGGACGACAAGTGGCGCAACATCGCGAAGCGCGAGCTGGCCGCGATCATCCCGCCCGAGGAGCTGCTACCCTGGGTCGCGGCCAATCGCGGCGACATCGACACCGTGTTCCACATGGGCGCCATCTCCTCGACCACCGAGCGCGACGCCGATGCCATCGTCGCCAACAACATCGCGCTGACCCTCGATCTGTGGGAGATGTGCGCACACCATGAGCTGCGCCTGATCTATGCCAGCTCGGCCGCGACCTACGGCGACGGCTCGGCCGGTTTCGACGACGACGCATCGCCCGAGGGGCTGGCGAAGCTGCGGCCGCTCAACGCCTACGGCTGGTCGAAGCACGTGGTCGACCGGCGGGTGGCGCGCATGGTGGCCGAGAACGGACCGCGGCCGCGGCAGTGGGCGGGGCTCAAGTTCTTTAACGTCTACGGCCCCAACGAGTATCACAAGGGCACGATGAAGAGCGTGGTGGCGCAGATCCATCCGCGCGCCGCCGCGGGCGAGCCGTGCCGGCTGTTCCGCTCGCACCACCCCGACTATCCCGACGGCGGGCAGCTGCGCGACTTCGTCTGGGTCGGCGACTGCGTGGACGTGATGCTGTGGCTTTACGCCAACGCCGGGACCTGCGGCCTGTTCAACATGGGCACCGGACAGGCGCGCAGTTTCGCGGACATGGCGGCCGCGACATACCGTGCGCTCGGGCGCGAGCCCCTGATCGAGTATGTCGATACCCCGCTCGAGATCCGCGACAGGTACCAGTACTTCACCGAGGCGCGGATGGACCGGCTGCGCGCCGCAGGCTACGACCGTCCGTTCACGAGCCTGGAGGACGGTGTCACCCGATACGTCGTGGATTTTCTCGCCGCACCCGATCCCTATCTCTGAGGCAGCATGACGCCGTTCCTGGTGATCCCCTATCCGGACATCGACCCGGTCTTCCTCGAAATCGGGCCGCTGGCGTTCCGCTGGTACGCGCTGTCCTATGTCCTGGGACTGGTGCTGGGCTGGCTCTATGTCCGCCGCATGGCGCTGCAACCGCCGCCGGTGATGACCAGGCCGCAGGTCGACGATCTGCTGTTGTGGGCCACGCTCGGCGTGGTTCTGGGCGGCCGGCTGGGATATGTACTGTTCTACCAGCCGGGCTTCTACCTCGATCATCCCCTGCAGGCCTTGGCCGTGTGGCAGGGCGGGATGTCGTTCCACGGCGGCCTCATCGGCGTGGCCATCGCCGTCGCCCTGTTCGCCCGGGCGCAGAACCTGCGCCTGTTGCGTGTAGCCGACGTGGTCGCGGCGGCCGCTCCCATCGGGCTTTTCTTTGGCCGCATCGCCAACTTCGTCAATGGCGAGCTGTGGGGCCGACCGACCGACGTGCCCTGGGCCATGGTGTTTCCCCATGCCGGCGACGTGCCGCGCCACCCCTCGCAGCTCTACGAGGCGTTCCTCGAGGGCATCGTGCTGCTGGCCGTGCTTTGGGCGGTCCGGCGATGGTGGGGTGTCGCGAAATGGCCCGGCATGACGGCAGGCATCTTCTGCATCGGCTACGCACTGGCCCGCATCGCGGTCGAGTTCGTGCGCGAGCCGGACGCGCATCTCGGCCTGCTGGCGGGCATCGTGACGATGGGACAGATCCTGTCGCTGCCGCTGCTCGCCGTGGGCGTGTTCCTGAGCTGGCGGTCGCGCCGTGTCGAGCCTGCCCACCCCTGACGGCGGCCCGCTGTCCGGGCACATCAGGAGCCTGATCGCCGCCGAGGGGCCGATCGGCGTCGCGCAGTACATGGCGCTGGCGCTGGGCCATCCGCGCCATGGCTATTACGTGGCGGGCGACCCGCTGGGGGCGCAGGGCGACTTCGTCACCGCGCCCGAAATCTCGCAGGTCTTCGGCGAGTTGACCGGTCTGTGGTGCGCGGCGCTGTGGGACGCCATGGGCCGGCCCGCTCCCGTGCGGCTGGTCGAGCTGGGACCCGGACGCGGCACGCTGATGGCCGACGCGCTGCGCGCCGTCGCCCAGGCCATGCCGGCGCTGCGCGATGCCGCCGACCTGCATCTGGTCGAGACCAGCCCCGTGCTCCGCGCCCGGCAGGCCGCGGCGCTGGCGGACGCCCGGCCGGACTGGCACGAGAGTTTATCCGGTGTGCCGGACGGGCCGATGCTGCTGATCGCCAACGAGTTCCTGGACGCGCTCCCGGTGCGCCAGTTCGTCAAGCTGGACGGAGGCTGGCACGAGCGTGTCGTCGGGCTCGACGACGCGGGCAATCTGGCCTTCGGCGCCGCACCGCTGCCGACCCCGGAGATCGAGCTGATCCCGCCCGCGGTCCGCGAGGCGCCCGACGGGGCGGTGGCGGAGGTGTGCCCCGCCGCGCGCGCCGTCGCGGCGGCCGTCGCGGCACGTGCGGCCCGGGCGGGCGGTGCGGCGCTGTTCGTCGACTACGGCCATGCCGGCAGCGCCCCGGGCGAGACGCTGCAGGCGGTGCGCGGCCACCGCTACGCCGACCCGCTCGAGGCGCCCGGCCGGGCCGACCTGACCGCGCATGTCGACTTCGAGGCGGTGGCCCATGCCGCGCGCGCGGCGGGCGCCGCCGTGCACGGCCCCGCCTGTCAGCGCGACTTCCTCGGCGCGCTCGGCATCGAAGCGCGCGCGGCGATGCTGACGCGCGGCAAGGACGCGGGAACCGCCGAGCGGGTGCGTGCGGGCGTCGCGCGGCTGGTCGATGCCGAGGCCATGGGCACCCTGTTCAAGGCGATGGCGGTGGCGCATCCGGACCTGCCGGTGCCCGGCTTCGAGGCGGCGCCATGACCGCGCCCGAGGCCGTCATCGTCGACGCCCTGGCACTGCCCGGCCTGCGCCACGGCTTCTTCGGCCGGCGCGGCGGTGTCAGCACGGGCATCTACGCCTCGCTCAACTGCGGCCCCGGCTCGCGCGACGACCGCGCGGCGGTGCTGGAGAACCGGGCACGCGCCGCAGCCGCGCTGGGGCTGCGCGGCCCCGATGCCGTCGTGTCCGCCTATCAGGTCCATTCCGACCGCGTGGCGCGGGTCACAGGTCCGTGGGACGGCGCGGCGCCCGAGGTCGACGGCATGGTGACCGATCGGCCGGGCATCGCGCTGGGCGTGCTGGCCGCCGACTGCGCGCCGCTGCTGTTCGCCGACGCCGAGGCCGGCGTGATCGGCGCCGCCCATGCCGGCTGGCGCGGTGCGCTCGACGGCATCCCCGACGCGACGGTGGCGGCGATGGAAGCGCTGGGCGCGCGACGCCAGCGCATCCGCGTGGCCATCGGCCCATGCATCGGTCCGGCCTCCTACGAGGTCGGACCCGAGTTCGAGGCGCGGTTCGTCGAGGCGGATGTCGACAACGCCCGGTTCTTCGCCCCGGGCACGCGAGACGGCCATCCGCATTTCGACCTGCCCGGCTATCTGGAAGCGCGGCTGCGCGGGCTCGGCCTCGCCTGCCTTGAGATGTGCAGGCACGACACCTATACCGAACCGGAGCGGTTCTTCTCCTACCGCCAGGCGCGGCGGCGCGGCGAGGAGGACTACGGCCGCAATCTCTCGGCGATCGTCCTGCGGGGTTGACGGGTTGCCAGCCGGGGCTGTCCACCTGCATGGTTGGCAACATGCGGCAGGGACACCATGTCGCATGGCGACCGTTCCGCCGGCGCGCCGCGCCAAAATCCACTCCGTTCGAGGAGACCCCCCGTGAACCTCCGACCGATCGCGAACCGCCTCGCCCGTGCAGCGGCGGCGCTCGCTCTCACTCTCGGCCTCGCCGCAGCGCCTGCGATGGCCCAGCAGCAGTTCTCGGATCAGCAGCTCGACGCCTTCGCCGAGACCGTGGTGGCGGTGAACCCGCTGATCATGGACTGGAACCAGAAGATCCAGTCGGCCCAGTCCGAGCAAGAGAAGCAGCAACTGGCCGAGCAGGCCCGGACTCAGGTGGTTTCGGTCATCGAGGATGGCGGCCTGTCCATCGAGACCTACAACCAGATCGCCCAGGCGGCGCAGAACGATCCCGACCTGCGCCAGGACATTCAGGAGCGTCTGCCCGAGTCCCCGCAAGGCCAGCAATAGGCGGGCGCATTTCGCCGTCCAACCCCCTCCCCTGGAGCGTGGGGAGGGGGTAGAACGGCTCCGGCATGATGACCGGAGCCGTGGGAGGGGACGGCATGGCGATCCATTTCACCGAGGACGAGCTGGCCGAGCGCCGTTCACGCGCGTGCGCGGCCATGGCGGAACGCGGGCTCGACGGCCTGCTGATGTTCCGTCAGGAGAGCATGTACTACCTGACGGGCTACGACACTTTCGGCTACGTCTACTTCCAGTGCCTCTTTCTCGGCGCCGACGGGCGCATGTTTTTGCTCACCCGCGCGCCGGACCTGCGCCAGGCGCGGCACACGTCGGTGATCGAGGACATCCGTCTCTGGGTCGATCGCGAGGATGCGACCCCGGCCGACAGCCTGCGCGAGGCGCTCGACAGCGTCGGCGCGCGCGGCAAGCGGCTCGGCGTCGAGTACGCGGCCTACGGCCTCACCGCCTACAACGGCCGCCTGCTCGACGCGGCGATGGACGGGTTCGCGACGCTGGTCGACGCCTCGGACCTGGTCTCGCGCCTGCGGCTGGTGAAAAGCCCGGCCGAGCTCGACTACGTGCGCGAGGCGGCGCGGCTCGCCGACCTGGCGCTCGACGAGGCCGAGGCCCTGGCCGGGCCCGGCGCGTTCGAGGGCGATATTCTCGCCGCGATGCAGGCGGCGGTCTATCGCGGCGGCGGCGACGATCCGGCCAACGAGCAGGTCATCGGCTCGGGCCGCGACGCGCTTCTGTGCCGCTACCATTCGGGCCGGCGGCATCTGGACCCGCAGGACCAGATCACCATCGAGTTCGCCGCCGCCTACCGCCACTACCACGCCGCCTTTATGCGCACTTTCGCGATCGGCGAGCCGCCGGCGCGGCAGGTGGAGCTGTATCAGGCGGCGAGCGACGCGCTGGAGGCATGCAAGGCGGCGCTCAGGCCCGGGCGGCCGATCCACGAGGTCTACGACGCCCATGCCCGCGTGCTCGACGCCGCCGGGCTCGCCGAGCACCGGCTCAACGCCTGCGGCTACGCGCTGGGCACCACCTTCGCGCCCAACTGGATGGACTGGCCGATGTTCTACGCCGGCAACCCGGTGCAAGCGGCGCCGGGTATGGTCTACTTCATCCACATCATCATCGCCGACAGCCCGGCGGGCGTCGCCATGACGCTGGGTCAGACGGTCGAGGTCACGGAAACGGGCTGCGCCCCGCTCACCCGCGCGCCGCAGGGGCTGGTCGTCAAGTGAGGGCGCGATGCCTCACATGATCGTCTTCACGATGTTCTGCCTGCTCGGCCTGCTCGCGCTGTGCGCGCTGCCGATGGGTTAGCGCGGCCGGCGCGTGGGGCGGCGGACCAGCTCGCCGCCGCAGTTGGGGCAGACATCGCCCATCTCGTGGGTGCACGGGCCGCAGAAGGTGCACTCGTAGGAGCAGATGAACGCCTCGCCCTCGGGGCCGAGCGCGGCCTCGCACGTCTCGCACGCCTCGCGCATCTCGAGTGTCATGTCCGGTCCTCCGGTGGACTGCCTTTTTTCAACGCCTCGAGCTTTGCCCGCACCTGCGCCGCCGTCGCCACGGTGCCGCCCGCGTCCTCGATCTCGCGTACGGCGCGCCCGACCCATTCGAGGTTCGAGCGGGCGGAGCCGAAAGGGGCGTCCTCGAGACCGACGCGGACATGGCCGCCGCGGCGCACGGCCTCGCCGATCAGCGGCGTGACGTCGACGCCCAGCCCCGAGACCATCCACGGCGCGCCCGGCGCTTCCGCGGCGAGCAGGGTGAGATAGCTGTCGAGCGCGTAGAGCTCGGGCGGATAACCGAAGGTGTAGGCGGTCGAGAACATGAACCGGTAGACCGGCGGCCCTATCCTCGGATAGCGCTTCGCCAGCGCCGCCCCCATGCGCAGGAAGCCGGGCTCGTACACTGCGTAGCTCGGCGTGGTGCCCGCCGCGTCCGCCACATCGAGCCCCGCCCGCACATGCTCCTCGGGGTTCATGTAGACGAAGCCGGGCTCGTCGCGCTCGATGTCGTCGTACTTCCCGAAGTTGACCGTGCCGGGGTCGACCACCGCCCATTCGAGCAGCCCGCGCCGCGCCAGCTCGGCCTGGTGGGCGAAGCGGGCGGGGCCGTCGAGCATCGGCTGGCCGGGGAAGCCGGCGAGCGGGATCGTGGGGTAGACGATGGCGTCGACCCGCGCGCGGATGCCCTCGATGATCGCGGCATAGGTGTCGGGGTCGTCGTTCTGCTGGCCCGTCTCCGGGTCGAAGGCGTGGACATGGACGATGGCGGCGCCGGCCTCGACGCAGGCCACGCCCTGTTCGACGCACTCCGCCACCGTGATCGGCACGCCGGGCTGCTTGTCCCGGCCCCACGGCCCGTTGAGCGACACTTCCAGCCACGTGCTCATGCGCCGGCTCCCTTGATCGCGAGGCGGCCGGTGCTGTCGATCCGGTGGAGGAACAGCGCCGTGCCGGTCTCTGCCATATATTGGTCGACCGCCTTGCGCGCGCCCTCGAACGATCCGTAATCGTCGAGCACCAGCACCCCGCCCTCGGCAAGATGCGGAAACAGATGCTGCATCTCGTGATAGGTCGAGCGGTACCAGTCCGTGTCGAGGCGCAGGAGCGCGATGCGCGCGGGCGCCTTGCCGGGCAGGGTCGTCTCGACCTCGCCCTGGACGTATTCGATGTTCCCCGCCGGATACCCGGTCGTCGCCATGTTGGCGCGCACCTCGTCGAGCGGCGCGTAGGCCCATTCGTTGTGGCCGTCGCGCTGGAAATGCTCCCACTTGGTCACGGTCTCGGAGCCGTCCTTGGCGCGGCGGTCGACCTCGTCGGGCCGGGTCATACCGGCGAAGGTGTCGAACAGAACGATGCGCCGGTCGGCCGCGCCCAGCTCGATCAGCGTGAGCGCGATCAGCATGGCGCTGCCGCCGCGCCACACGCCGCACTCGACCATGTCGCCCTCGACCCTGCGCTCGACCACGTGACGCACACCCTGGTAGAGAGCGTACATGCGCTCGGCCGAGGTCATCGTGTAGGGCGCGCAGCGCTCGTAGAGCGCCACGAAATCCGGCTCCATATCGCGCGGCACGGCGAGCTCCTTGCGCCGTGCCTCGATCTGCGGCAGCCGGCGCAGCGAGAAGTCGTAGCCCAGCCTGAACGCCAGGCGCTTGATCCATTTCGAAGTCATGGATGCGACATCCGCACGCTGGAGTTGGCCCGCGGCGGCTATTCCACCGGGTTGCCCGTGCGCGCCTCGAATTCGCGCGTCAGCCGCTCCATCTCGCCCTTGGCCCAGGCCTCGTACTCCGGCCCGTCCCACACCCGGTGGTCGCCGCGGGCATAGGCCTCGGCGAGCGTCGCGCCC
>CAZMTC010000013.1:25647-32011 GCA_964569105.1 uncultured Alphaproteobacteria bacterium
GATCCAGCTGTCGCGCTCCTTCACCACCTTGCCGGGAACGCCCATGACGATCGAGTTGGGCGGGATCTCGGTGCCCTCCTTGAGGAAGCTGTGGCCGCCGATGATCGAGTTGTCGCCGATCACGCAGCCGTCCATGATCGTGGCGTTGATGCCCACCAGCACGTTGTCGCCGATGGTGCAGCCGTGGATCGTGCAATGGTGGGTGATCGAGCAGTACTCGCCGATGATCGAGGGCGTGGTGTAGCCCACATGGATCATCACCAGATCCTGGATGTTGGTATGGGGGCCGACGACGATCTCGTTGTTCTCGGCGCGCATCACCACGTTGGGCCAGACCGAGGCGCCCTCCTCGAGCCGCACCTTGCCGTAGATCTGGGCGCTGGGATGGATGAACGCCGGGTCGTTCAGCACCACGTCGGGGCCGTACTGCGTCACCGCACACCTCCATGATTCCGAGTTCGGCGGCACTATAGAGCCTCGCGGCCGACGCCGAAACGGAAGCGATCGCGCTTCGGGCTCCGGTGCGCAAGGCGTTCCTATGCCTGTTGCTTCCGCGCGCGCTCGCGGTGCAGCACGTAGAGGCCGGCACCGGCGATGATCGCCGCGCCGACGAAGGTCCAGACGTCCGGGAAATCGCCGAACACGAACAGGCCCAGCAGCGTCGCCCAGACGATCTCGGTATAGGCAAAGGGCGCCACGACCGAAACCTCGGCGCGTTCGTAGGCCTTGATCACCGCGAAATGCCCGACCCCGCCGAAGAAGCCGGCGGCGATGAGCATCGCCCATTCGGCCGGGCTGGGCCAGACCCAGGCGAAGGGCACCGCCATGCTGGACAGCACGGCGCCCACCAGCGCCGTGTAGAACAGCGCGTTGAGCGGATCGGCGTCGGAGCGCGCGATGCGCGTGAGGATCTGATAGAGCGCATAGAACGATGCCATCGCCAGCGGCAGGATCGAGGCCCAGTGGAACACGCCGAGACCCGGCCGGATGATGATCAGTGCGCCGATGAAGCCCACGGCGACCGCGGCCCAGCGGCGCGGCCCCACCCGCTCGCTCAGGATCAGGACCGACAGCCCGGTGGCGATCAGAGGCGCCACGAAGGAAATCGATACGACGTCGGCCAGCGGCAGGAACTGCACCGCTGTGAACATGCAGGCGGTGGCCATCAAGACCAGGACCGAACGCACCACCTGGATGCCCACCCGCCGCGTCTTCATCAGCGTCGGCACGCGGCGCGGAAACAGCGCCATGATCAGGATCAGGTGGAAGAAGTAGCGCCCCCAGACCAGGAACACGACCGGCAGGTCGTGCCCGGGCCGGCCCAGCTCCTTGATGAGGGTGTTCATGGTCACGAAGCACAGCACCGCCATGCAGATCAGCGCGATGCCGCGCAACGGGCGGTCGGCGTCGGTGGCTGCGGCCGGTGGATGCGGTTCGGGCATGACCTTCAGACCGTTGGAAGCCGCGCATCTTAGGGACGTGCCGCGCCGCGGCAAGGGAAGCGGCGGTCATTTCGACGATGCGCTGCGGACATGGGGCACGCCGAGACGCCGGGGCGGCGCCGCATTTCTCCTTGGTGCGAGCCGGGGCCGCTCATATGTTGACGGAGGCGCCAGGCGACACTGTGGGACGAGACGATGAGCGACGAGCGCGAGGCTCCGGCGACCGTGCCCGACGACATCTCGGTCGAGCCGAACCCGCACGAGGTCAAGCGCATCAAGGCCGAGATCGACATCACCGACCGCGCGGCGCTGCTGGGCTACGGCGATCAGGCGCAGCGCGAGGTCAGCGCCTACGCCGACTCGATCCTGCGCGACACCATGAACAAGGATTCGGGCGATGTCGGCGCGCTGCTCTCGGACCTGCTGATCAAGGTCCAGGGGCTCGACCCGACCACACTGCAGAAGGCGGGCTTTTTCGACAGGCTGTTCGGCGGCCTCAAGCGCCGGGTAGCCCGGTTTCAGCACCGGTTCGAGAACGTGGCCGAGCAGGTCGACGCGGTGAGCCTGGAGCTCGAGCGCTCGCGCGACCGGCTCAAGCGCGACATCGCCATGCTCGACGGGCTCTACGACAAGAACCTCGATCATCTGCGCCTGCTCGAGGCCTATATCGTCGCGGGCGCGGAGTATCTTGACGAGGCGCGGGGAAGCGCGGTGCCCAAGCTGGAGAAGGAGGCCGAAGAGGCCGCCGAGGGCGCGCCCTCGCAGATGGCGGCGCAGCGGCTGCGCGACGCCACCCAGGCGCTCGACCGGCTGGAAAAGCGGGTCCACGATCTCAAGCTGTCGCGGATGATCGCGATCCAGGCGATGCCGCAGATCCGCCTGATCCAGTCGGGCAACTCGACGCTGGCGGACAAGCTGCAGACCTCGATGCACACCACCATCCCGACCTGGAAGAACCAGATGACGGTGGCGCTGGCGCTCTACCGCCAGCATAACGCGCTCGCGCTGCAGAAGGAGGTCTCGGAGACGACCAACGAGCTGCTGCGCAAGAACGCCGAGCAGCTGCGCCAGGGCACGGTCGACATCGAGCGGGAGGCGCAGCGCGGCATCGTCGACGTCGAAACCCTGGCCGCGGTCAACCAGGACCTGATCGGCACCATCGCCGAGGTTCTGGCGATCCAGAAGGAGGGCCGCGAGAAGCGGCAGGCCGCCGAGGCCGAGATGAAGCGCATCGAGGGCGAGCTGAAGCGGACGCTGATCAGCGCCTCGCGCGGCGAGGCTCCGGCCGGGCAGAGCAGCGCGGCCGAGACCCGGTGACCCGATTGGCCCAGGCTGCCTGACCATGGCATGGCGCACCACCAGGACCGAGGGCCGCGAGCGACCGCCGCCGCGCAGGGGCGTCCGCTGGCCCGTCGCGCGCCCGCGCCGCGCCACGCTCGCCGCGCTGCGCGGCACGGCTTTGAGCGACAATCGCGATCTGATCGGCGGCGTGCTGGGTGCCGCGCTGGTGCCGGTAGCCTCGATCGGACTGGGCGTGCCGTTTTGGGTCTCGATCCCGTGCGCGGTGGCGCTGTTCTTCGGCGTCCGTGCGCTGCTGCGCCCGCGCGCGCTGTTCGAAGATCTGGATCCGGAGCAGCACGAGGGTGTGAGCCTGGGCCTGGCGCGCGCGGTGCTCGGCGACGCCGACAAGGCGCTGGGCAGGCTGCGCAAGCAGGCCGCGGCGATCCGCGACGGCGACATGCGCAAGCGGTTCCAGCACCTGCACTACGTCGCCGACACGGTGGTGCGCGAGGTCGAGGAGAAGCCGGCCAAACTGCCGCATGTCCGCCGCCTGCTGACCTACTACCTGCCTGCCGCGGTCCGTCTGGCCGAGGGCTTCCGGGCGGTGGAGCGCAAGCTCGGCCCGAGCCTCGACCGGCGCCAGGCGGTGCTGGCGACGGTCCAGCGCATGGACCGCGTCTTCGCCGACTTCTCCGACCGGCTGGTCACGCCCGATATCGACAATCTGGACCTTGAGCTCAAGCTGCTCGACCAGGAGCTCGAGGGCGAGCTGCGGCGGTAGCGGCGGCTCACCCGTCGCCCGCCATCCCGAACACCATCAGCACGAAGGCGAACACCCGCGCCTCCTCCTCGAGCCGCTCGAAACGGCCCGAGGCGCCGCCATGGCCGGCTTCCATGTTGGTGTAGAGGAGCAGCGGGTTGTCGTCGGTCTTCAGGGCGCGCAGCTTGGCGACCCACTTGGTCGGCTCCCAGTAGGTCACGCGCGGGTCGCTCACGCCCGAGGTGACGATCATCGGCGGGTAGTCCTGTGCCGTCACGTTGTCGTAGGGCGAGTAGGACAGCATGTAGCGGAACGCGTCGGCGTCCTCGATCGGGTTGCCCCATTCGACCCATTCGGGCGGCGTGAGCGGCAGGGTCTCGTCGCACATGGTGTTCATGACATCGACGAAGGGCACCTGGGCGATCACCGCGCCCCACAGGTCCGGGCGCATGTTGACGCAGGCGCCGACCAGCATACCGCCGGCGCTGCCGCCCTCGATCGCGATGCGCCCCTTGGCCGTGTAGCGCTCGGCGATCAGGTGCTCGGCGGCGGCGATGAAATCCTCGAAGGTGTTGCGCTTGTTCATCAGCTTGCCGTCGAGATACCAGCGATGCCCGCGGTCGCGCCCGCCGCGAATGTGCGCGAGCGCGAAGACGAAGCCGCGGTCGACCAGTGACAGGATGTTGGTCATGAACCCGGCGGGATGGGTGATACCGTAGGAGCCGTAGCCGTAGAGCAGGCACGGCGCCGTGCCGTCGAGCGTCGTATTCTTCCGGTAGAGAACGGTCACCGGCACCTGAGCGCCGTCGTGGCTGGGCGCATGCAGGCGGCGCGTGACGTAGTCGTCCGGGTCGTGGCCCGACGGCACCTCCTGCTCCTTGCGCAGCACCCGCTCGCGGCTCTCCATGTCGTAGTCGTAGGTCCGGGCGGGCGTCGTCGGCGAGGCGTATGTGAAGCGCAGCGACGTGGTGTCGAACTCGTAGCCCGGCAACACCCCCAGCGCATAGGCCTCCTCGTCGAAGGCGATGGCGTGCTCGGCCCCGTCCGACAGGCGGCGGATGACGATGCGGGGCAACGCATCCTCGCGCTCGAGCCGCACGAGGTGGCCGCGGAACAGCGCCATCGAAAGCACCAGCGAGCCGGGCCGGTGGGGCAGCACGTCGCGCCAGTGCGCGCGCTCCGTCCGGTCGAGCGGGCACTCGGCGATCTTGAAATCCTCGGCGTCGCCCGCATTCGTCAGGATGAAGAAGCGGTCGCCGTGGCTCTCGACCGAGTAGCTGATCCCGGTCTCGCGCGGCGCGAACAGGCGCGGCGCCGCGTCGGGCGGGTCGGCGTCGACCAGCCGCACCTCGGTGGTGTCCGAATGGTCGTGCGCCTCGATCACCACGAAGCGGTCGTCGGCGGTCTTGCCGATGCCGACGAAGAAGCCGGGGTCGTCCTCCTCGTAGACCAGCTCGTCGTCGGCCTCTTCGGTACCGAGGATATGGCGGTAGACCCGGCTGGGGCGGTGATGCTCGTCGTAGCGGGTGTAGTAGAGCGTCCGCCCGTCGTTGGCCCAGACCACGTTCGGCGCCAGGTCCGTCACCGTGTCGGGCAGCAGCGCGCCGCTGTCGAGGTCCTTGACCCGGAGCGTGAAATACTCGGCGCCGGCGAGATCCTCGGCGAAGGCGAACAGGCGGTGGTCCGGACTGTGCTCCGCCGCGCCGAGGCGGAAATAGGGCTTGCCCTCGGCCTCGGCGTTGCCGTCGAGCAGCACCTGCTCGGCGCCCCCGCCGCCGCGCGGCCGGCGGCATAAGAGCGGATAGTCGCCGCCCTCGACGAAGCGCGAGTAGTACTCCCACGCCCCGTGCGGCAGGGGGACGGAGCTGTCGTCCTCCTTGATGCGCCCGCGCATCTCCTCGTAGAGGCGCCGGCGCAGATCCCTGACCGGCGCCAGCACCGCTTCGGTGTAGGCGTTCTCGGCCTCGAGGTGGGCGCGCACCTCGGCGTCGAGCAGACTCGGGTCGCGCATCACCTCCTGCCAGTTATCGACGCGCATCCAGTGATACGGGTCCTCCATCGCCACGCCGTGGCGGGTGACGCTGTGGGGCTTGCGTGCGGCGAGGGGAGGCGTCGGCCGGTCGGTCATGGGCTACCGCGTGAGCCAGGGTTGCATCGCGCCCGTTTGGGGCATGCCCGTTATAGGGATCGGCCGCGCCGTCATCCACCGGCGGAGCATCGCCCCTCCCGGGACCGGTCGCGCTCTCGCACCGGGGTTCGATCCATCGGCATCCGGCTTCGGATCGGGGCCCAAATTTGTCCGTATCCGATCAATTGAGTGAAGGCATTCGCGCCCGAGTGAGGTATATTGTTAACCATGGGCGAGACTGGTGGGGTCGGGGCCGTCTCTGCCCGTTTTGGGGGGAACGCTGAAACGGGAGGAAACGGAGGCAACGCAGCAATGATCGGCATCGACGAGTCCGTATACCGCGATGACGTGCGTGAGACCTACGAGCGGGCCCGCAACCGCAACTACCCGCACAACGCCGCCTTCCAGATGGCCATCGACAGGTTCCTGCAGCACGCACCCAAGAGCAGCCTCTACGAGAGCGAGCGCGCGGTTTGGGATGCGATCTGGGAGGTGATCGAACGCCAGCGGCCGGTCCGCAAGGTATAGGCGACCAACCCGGTCAGGGAACTGGGCCTGCCGGGGGGGCGCTGGGGCGCCCCCCGGCAGGGCCATCAGTAGAGCACCACCGAGCGGATGCTCTCGCCCTTGTGCATCAGCTCGAAGGCGTCGTTGATGTCGTCGAGCGGCATGGTGTGCGTGATCATCGGGTCGATCTCGATCTTGCCGTCCATGTACCAGTCGACGATGCGGGGCACGTCGGTGCGCCCGCGC
>CAZMTC010000014.1:0-31912 GCA_964569105.1 uncultured Alphaproteobacteria bacterium
CAAGCCTTCGATCTCGCCGCGCAGACCATTTCCCAATTCATTCACAGGCTCTCAGTCTCAGGCCGTCGCCAGCCGCGCGCAGACGAACAGTCCGCCCGCGGCGATGGCGACGCCGTAAGGGATGGTGAGCTTTGCGACCGGCACGAAACGCAGCGACGCCGCCACGCCGATCACGCCCGCGCCCGAGCCGCGGGCCGACGCCGCGGCGGCGCGCACGGCGAAAACCAGGGCCAGCAACAGCCCCGTTCCGGTCGTGACGAGCATCAGCTCGATCAGATGCGGAGCCCCGGCCCACAGCGCCGCGACCGTCAGCAGCTTGACGTCGCCGCCGCCCATGGCCCTCAGCGCGAACAGCCCGCAGCCGACGGCGAAGACCAGGGCCGCCATGCCCAGCGCCAGTTCCCAGGCCACCGGCCCGGGCACCGCCAGGACATGGATCGGATAGAGCGCGGCCAGTGCCACGACCGCCCGGTTGGGGATCGTGAAACTCGCGAGGTCGCGCCAGCCGGCGTAAACGAAGGTTCCGGCGGCGAGAACCAGAATGACGAAAGAAATACCGGCGGTGCTGATCATGGCGATGTCTCCCCCGCCCGTTCAGCGAACCCTCCGGTCGATGGTCGGACCGAGCGTCCGTGTTGTGGGCGGGCGCAGGGCGGTCACCTGACGATTGCGCAAAGTCCCTTCGGCCATCGCCGGAGACCGCCCCGAACCTGCCTCATGCCCGTGCGGGCAGTTACGCCGGCTCAGGTGCCGGCGTCCCCGGCCGCGGTGGACAGCTCGGTATCGACGACACCGAAGATCTCGACCAGCGAGTCGCCCATGTTGCCCAGCGCGACGATCGCGGCCACCGACACGAGCGCGGCGATCAGGCCGTACTCGATTGCCGTGGCGCCGGACTCGTCGTTCCAGACGTTTCGAAAGATAGTCAACATTGCAGTACCCTCCTGCTCTTGGAGCCTGATGAGGGCAGAATGGGCTACATTCCTTAACAAAGAGCTAACGGAAGCGAGAAATAATGAATCTATCCTGTGGTATTAACCCTCATAAACATAAATAAACTGTGTAAAATTTGCGAGATATCAATAGTAACTTGAATTTATCTACGCAAATTGCCGCACATGCCTCAAATCAAGTCTCAGTCGCGCCCGCCGCTTAATCGCACTCGCTCTCAATCGATCGGGCGCCGGCTCGACCGCGGCTCCCGCATGATTTCGCTTTGCACGGCACTGGGCGTGACCGACCTGTTCGAGTATGCGACCTGCACTCGCAGGATGCCGAGGCGCACCCGGGTCTTGGATCGGGGACGGGCTCTACGGGTGCGCGATCGGGGGTCGAGGGGTCTCGCGCACCGCACCGAGCCGTGCCGTCGAGGTCTCCGGGCCGGATGCCGCCCGTCATGCTACTGGCCCGTCGCGCTACTGGAGTGTCTGCAGCGAGCCCAGGCGCGGCCGCACGAAGGCGGCGCGGTAGGTGGACCGGGGGCCGAGCACGACGTCGAACAGGGGCGAGAACTCGTAATAGACCTCGGCGACGATGATGGTTTCGTTGGCCCGAATCGGCAGGCTCGCAGGAATGTCGGCGGCATCGCCGGGAGCGCCGATCTCGCTGGTGACCGATATGGAGCCCGGCCCCACCTCCTGCCAATAAACTTCGGGGTTGTCGTCCGTGCTGGCGCTGACGGACGTTACGATTACGCGCCCGTTGGTGGCGAAGTCGAAAGGTTCGGCGATCTGTTCGGCGGCCGCGAAAATGTCCGTGAGCTGGGCCACGGAGAGTTCCTTGTCGCGCGCCGCGAGATTGGCGATGCTGATCGCCGTGCTCTCGAGCTTCTGGCTGGCGACCACGTAGCGGCCTATCTCGACGCCGGCGAGAGTGAGGAAGACCAGCGTCGGCATCGCGATCGCCAGTTCGATCAACACGGTCCCGCGGCGGTCGCGGACCAGGCGGGTAAGCGCGAACAGGTGCAGGAGACGGTCCATGACGGCTCAAAACGGCTCGTTGCGGACGGCGATGCTGGCCGACTGCGTGAGGTCGCCGATGATCGGCTCGAACAGCGGTGTGAGAGCCTGCCGGGTATAGGTCACCGTGTAGATCACGATGTCGCCGGGCCCGCCCAGGCCCGCCACGCCCATGTCGGCGTCCCACTGCCCGTTGCCGTTCACGTCGGTATAGTCCTCGCCCACGTCGTAGGCGTTGTTGCCGTTCTCGTCGGTAAAGGGCTCCGGCTGCCCGACGTCGGCGAAGTTCTCGTAGATCACGATCTCGATCGTCGCATTCTCGGGGGTGACGAGACCGAGTGTGCGCTGTGTGACGATCTCCATGACCCGTTCCTCGCGCGACTGGTCCTCGGGCTGGGTGCCGGTCGTACCGAAGCGCGATGCTTCGCCCACCGCGGATTCCAGGATCGCGCCGACGAACACGAGGAAGCTGAGTTCGATGGTGCCCATCACCGCCAGGAACAACGGGATGGCGGCGAAGCCGAACTCGACCATCGAGATGCCGCTTTCGTCGCGTGCCAGCTGGCTGATCGGTCGCGTGTTCATTCCACGATCCGCAGGTTGGACAGCGCCTGCCCGATGCTCTTGAAGACGTCGGCGAGGGTGTCGTTGTCGGGCGAATGGAAGTATTGCGCCGGCGTGGTGGCGCAGTCGCGAAACAAATCCTGCGCCTGCGCGTCGGGCGACGGACCGAAGGTGATCGTGTAGATGATGATGCCCTGGTCCTTCATGGCCTGGCACGTCTCGGCCATGCGCTGGTCGAGCTCGTCGCGCGCCGCGCCCAGCGTGGCGAAGCCGAACTCGTTGAGACGGCCGTACGCGGTGTAGTCGGAGCCTTCGGGGCCGTTGCCGCCGTCGGGGGTGTGGTCGGTCCAGTCGAAGAACTGGTTCTGGCCGTCGGTCAGGATGACCACGACCTTGTCCATCAACGGGGTGCCGTAGTCGAGCGGCATGTCGGCCGGCGTCTCGCCCTGCCACAGACCGCGCCAGTCCGGCGAGATGGTGCGCCAGCCCCAGGACAGGCCCAAATTGCCGGTGGTGCCGCCGCGGTGCCAGGGCAGCATCTCGTCGATCGCATCGACCACCGTGGCCTTGCTCTGCGTCAGCGGCGTGATCGCGGGGCCGCACCCCAGATTGGGCCCGTAGCCGTCGTTTTGCGCCTCATTGGTCTCGTCGACGTCGCTCGAGGTCCATTCGTTGTCGACATCGGCGGCATAGAAGAAGGACGTGAACGGTTCGTCCGCCGGCACGGTATCGTCGCCGTCGAACGGCGCCGCGCGCGCCTCGACGCAACCCTTCCAGTCCGACGGGTCGTAGGGGTCGGGTACGTCGAACACCCTGTCGTTGACGTCGAGCCAGTCCTCGTATTCCGGGCCGACGTTGACCGCGGCGGTGTACGGCACCACCGAAATCCAGACGTTGGGCAGGGTTGTCTCGTCGCCGTATATGATGTCGACCAGATCGAGCGCCGCGTCCTTCATCGTGGACATCTTGCCGCCCGAGCGCATCGAGCCTGTGTTGTCCATCACCAGCGTCAGCTCCATGCCGCGGTTCTCGCGGCGGATCACGCCTCTGGAGGTCACCGTGACGTTCTCGAAGCCGAACAGGTGCATGAAACGAGTGGGAAGCTGAGCCGTGGCCGAAATCGTCACGATCTCCCGGTCGGCACTCCACTGGATGTCGAAGTCCGTCACCGTCGCCGATAGGTAGCCGTCCGGGAAATTGGCGTCGAAGAAGTCGCGCGCATCGGTGTCGGCATAGCTCTTGTAGGCGACCCGGCCGGCCGCCAGGCCGGCGGTGTCGATGGCGCGCGACAGCTTGTTCTCGACAATGAAGGCGAGCCAGGCGTCGGCGGACAGGCCCACCGCCGCGAGGATCGGTAGGATCGCGAAGCCCACGAACATGGCACTCGCGCCACTCCGATCCCCGAGCGGAGCCCGGATTGCGGCAGTGCAACGGAGCAGTCGACGGCGCCATTCCATGACGGTAACCGTGGAAATTGAAGCGACTGGTGCGAGCCTCATGTCTACAGACAACAAGTTAATGCACCGTTAATGCTAAGCAAAATCAGGTGTAAATTCATGTATTTATAAGTATATATAAGAAATTTTATCTAAAATTTTGCATAGCCCCGCGGCATGCGTGACACTGGCCGAAGGCTCAGGGCACAGTCCTGACCGGAGCCCCGTCCTCGGCCGCGACGCAATCCGTTTCGAACAGTACGATGCCGCCGAAATCCTCGACCACGGCACCCGCGCTGCACGCCGGCGGAAGGCGACTGCCCAGCGCGATGGCAAAGGGGCCGTTGGGGCCGCGCCCCGGTCCGCGCCGGGCCCCTTCCAGGAGGAGCCGCACGCCGCGTTCCCACGGCCAATGGGTGTACTGCCCGGGCGCCAGGCGCAGGCCGGTCAGGTGAAGAGCCGGCGAACCGCGCGGCACGGAGAGGCGCAAGGTGCGCGCATTCGGCGGTGTCGGGAGCGTCAGCCAGCCGACCCACCCGGCCGGAACCGTCGCGGTATCCGCGCCCGCCACGAGGACATCGGTCTTCGCGCCCCGGTTCACCAACCTGACCGTCACGCCCTCCGGCAGCATCTCGCGTGCCTCGACGTGTAGCGTCACCCTGGGGACCAGCGGCACCCAGCCGTAATAGGCCGGATGGAAAGTGGCGCCGTAGCGCACCCCGGCATTGGCGACCAGCCAGTCGTCGGCGCGCGCAGACGACGCCACCGCCGGTCCGTAGACAAGCCCGCGGTCGAGCGGTCCGTAGGTGAGAAAATGGTAGAGCGGGTATTCGTGCAGGAACAGCACCCGCTCGCCCGGGCCCAGGAACGCGTCGAGGCGGCCGGGCTGGCCGTGGTCGACGCGGGTCTCGACCCAGGTTGCCATGGTCCGGTAGGTGCGCGCGAGCTCGACCGCGCCGGTACCGATCCGGGTGCCCGCCACCTCGAAGGCCAGGACTGCCGCCAGTCCCAGCACGGCGAGCCGCACCGGGCGGGACACTCCAGCGAGGCGCCACGGCCCCTCGCGCCGGATGAGCTGCCACATCGCGTGGCCGACCAGGCCCGCGAGCACCACCGCCGCCGGCACCCACAGCCGGACGAACAGTTCCGCCTCGTAGTCCGGGAAGACGAACACCAGGCTGCCCGCGGCGGCGGCGAGAAACATGGCCGCCGGAAGCCGCGCGCGGCCGCCGTCCCAGATCATGAACGCCACCGCACCGGCCCCGAGGAACGGGACCGCAGCCCATTCGCCCATCCCGGCGAGCCAGTCACGCACCGCGTCCAACGCAGCGCCGGCATTGCCAGCGATCCCCGCAAGATAGCTCGTGGCCTCGGGCCAGGGCGGTACCGGCCGTTGGAGCGCCGGGTGCCCGCTCAGCCAACCTGCGATCTCCGGCGCGAGCACGGCGACCACGGTCGCTGTCATCGTCGCTGCCACGGGCTTCAGGCGCCCGCCATCGCGCCATTCCAGGTAGAGGTGGAGCGCCAGCGCCATCGCCACCAGGATCTTGCCGATCGGATGCAGCCCCCCGAGCAACAGGGCCATCGCCGGCAGCCACCACGCCGCGCCGCGCCGCCGCCCGAGCAGCGCGGCCCACAGGCCGAAGGCCAGCCCCAGCGCGATGTTCGACGGTACGAACCAGTGAATGCCGTGAAACCCGGGATGCACGGTGAAGGCCAGCACCACGAGGCCGAAGGCCGCCGGCCCCGTTCCGACCAACGCCACCAGGAACCAGGCAATGCCGAGCACCGTAACCGCCGCGCCGGCGATCGCCAGCGCGTTGAGCGCCGCCTCCCAGCTCAGCCCCGCCGCCTCCAGCCCGAGAAGCGCCGCCGAGTGCAGCGGGTGGTACCAGTAGACCGCCCGGTGGGCCTGTGCCCAGCGCGCCCGCTCGACCACGAGGCTCTCGGCCGGGTTCGGAGCCAGCTGCGCGCGTAGCTCCGACATCGCGCGGCAGTCGAGCGCGAAGCAGTCGCGCATCACCCGCGCCTTGGAAATATAGGAATACGCGTCGGAGCCACCCGGCGGCAGGCTGCGCTCGGCGATGGGCAGGGCGCTCATCGCCAGTGTCACCGCCTCGAACAGCGCGAAGGCGACGGCGAAGAACGCCGCCGTCCACCGCCGGCCGGCGGCGGTACGCGCTGCAAACCGGTCGTTGTCGCTGGCCATCGCCGCAGGATGGCCGATCCAGGCTAAGGAAACATTATCGGGCCGGCGGCAGCCCTTATTTCTCCACCGTCTGGAAGTGCCAGACGTAGCCGCGGTTGAGGCTGTCGTATTGCTTGGGCCACTCGACCTTGCCGTATCCGATCCAGTCCTGCTCGTAGGCCGCGTGGCGGGTCCAGTAGGGATCGAACAGATGCGCGCGGGCAATCACGCACAGATCCGCGCGCCCGGCCGCCAGGATCGAATTGGCGTCCTCGTAGGAGCTGATCGCGCCCACGGCCATGGTCGGCTTGTGGAGCTCGAGCCGGATGCGCTCGGCGAAGGGCGTCTGGAACAGCCGGCCGTATTGCGGCTCCTCGTCGAACACCACCTGGCCCGACGACGCGTCGACGATGTCGGCGCCGGCGTCGTACAGCATCCGGGCTATCTCGACCGCCTGGTCGGGGGTCGTGCCGCCCTGCTTCCAGTCGTGCGCCGAAATGCGCACCGAGATCGGCCGCTCCTCGGGCCAGGTCTCGCGCACCGCGTGGAACACCTCGAGCGGAAAGCGCATGCGGTTCTCGAGCGAGCCGCCGTATTCGTCGTCGCGCACATTGGTCAGCGGCGAGATGAAATTGTTGAGCAGGTAGCCGTGCGCCATATGGACCTCGAGCATGTCGAAGCCCGCCTCGAGCGCCATCTCGGTGGCGCGCCGGTAGTCGGCGACCACGGCGTCCATGTCGGCGCGGTCCATCGGCTCGGGCCGCTGGCTGTGCGGCTTGTACGGCAGGTCGGAGGCGGCGACGATGTCCCATGCGCCCTCCTCCAGCGGCTCGTCCATGCCCTCCCAGGCCAGCCTGGTCGCCGCCTTGCGGCCCGCATGGCCGAGCTGCAAGCCGATCTTGGCCTCGGAGTGCGCGTGCACGAAGTCGGTAATGCGCTTCCACGCGGTGACGTGCTCGGGCTTGTACATACCGGTGCAGCCCGGCGAGATGCGCGCCTCGCGGCTCACGTCGGTCATCTCGGCGATGACCAGCCCGGCACCGCCCATCGCGCGGCTGCCCAGATGGACCAGGTGCCAGTCGTCGGGGGTGCCGTCCTCGGCCGAGTACTGGCACATGGGCGAGACCACGATGCGGTTGCGCAGCACCATGTCGCGCAGCTTGAACGGCGTGAACATGGGCGGCGGCGGCGGGTCGGTGGGCAGGTTGACGCCCGAGCGGTTGGCCGCCTGCTCGGCGAACCACTTGTCGATGCTGTCGACATAGTCCCCGTCGCGCAGCCGCAGATTGCCGTGGCTGATGCGCAGGCTGCGCGTGAGCAGCGAGAAGCCGAACTGGATCGGTGGCAGATTGTGGTAGTAGCGCTCGGTTTCCTCGAACCAGCGCTGCGAGGTCAGCGAGGCGCGCTGCAGGCTCTCGACCTGCGGCTTGTAGGTTTCGACGTAGCGCTCCAGGCCCTTGCCGATCTCGCCGGTCTCGAGGATCGCGCCGTGCAGGGCGATGGCGTCGTCCATCGCCAGCTTGGTGCCCGAGCCGATCGAGAAATGCGCCGTGTGCACCGCGTCGCCCGCCAGCACCACGTTGTCGAAGTACCACTCCTCGCAGCGGATGTTGGGGAACTGCCGCCAGTGGCTCTTGTTCTTGATCACCTTGTGGTCGACCGGAATGTACGGGTCGATCAGCGCGTGCACGTAGTCGGCCGTGGCGTCCTCGTCGGTCACGCCCAGGCCGGTGTTGGCGAAGGTCTCGTCGGTGCACTCGATGATCAGGGTCGAGCGGTCCTGCTCGTAGCGGTAGCAGTGGGTCCGCCACAGGCCGTGCTCGTTGTCGACGAAATGGAAGGTGAAGGCTGGGAAATTGTAGTCCGAGCCCAGCCAGACGAAGCGGTTGGGCCGGAAATCCACCTGCGGCTTGAACCGGTCCTTCCAGGTCTCGCGCGCCACCGAGTTGACGCCGTCGGCGGCGTAGAGCAGGTCGCAGTCGCGCAATTCCTCGGGGTTCTTCACATAGTGCTCGAAATGCATCTCGATGCCGAGTTCGCGACAGCGCGCCTGCATCAACAGCAGCATCTTGTGGCGCGACATGCCGGCGAAGCCGTGCCCGGTCGAGGTCAGAACCTCGCCATGCGCGTGGATGTCGATGTCGTCCCAGTGCTCGAAGCTGTCGGTGATCGCCTTCCAGGTCGGCTCGTCGGCCTCGCGGAAGTTCTCCATCGTCTTGTCGGAGAACACGACGCCGAACCCGAAGGTGTCGTCCGGCCGGTTCTGCTCGTAGACGTGGATCTCGGCGTCGGGGAACGACTTCTTCATCAAAGTGGCGAAGTACATGCTCCCCGGCCCGCCGCCGAGACAGTTGATCTTCATTCCTTGCTCCCGCTCTTCCGGTTGGGCGATCTGGTGGGTGCCGTGGCTGGAGAATCGCCGTCGTCGCGAGACCGCGCAGCGGTCGTGGCGATCCAGGCCGCCGGCCGGATTGCCGCGTCCCTGCGGCGATCGCGACGGCATTTTCGGGTCATGAGCCTCTTCATGGGCGAACCGGCATCAGGCCCCTCCCGCCTGGACCTGGGCTTTGGCCTGGACCTTCTCCTGCTCCTGCTGCCGCAGCTTGAAGCGCTGGATCTTGCCGGTCTCGGTGCGCGGCAGGTCGTCGACGAACTCGATCGCGCGCGGGTACTTGTAGGGCGCGATCTCCGCCTTGACGAAATCCTGCAGCTCCTTGGTGGTCTCGGCCCCGGCGTCCTTGGGATCGCGCAGGATCACGAACGCCTTCACGATCGAGCCGCGCTCGGGGTCGGGGGCGCCCACGACCGCGCATTCCTTGACCTTGGGATGGTCCATCAGCGCGGCCTCGACCTCGGGTCCCGAGATGTTGTAGCCGGCCGAGATAATCATGTCGTCGGCGCGCGCCACGTACCAGAAGTAGCCATCCTCGTCGATGACGTAGCGGTCGCCGGGCAGGTTCCACCCGTTCATGACATAGCCCTTCTGCCGCTCGATGTTGTCGAGATAGCGGCAGGCGGTCGGGCCGCGCACGCCGAGGATGCCGGGCTCGTTCGGTGGCAGCTGGTTGCCCTGCTCGTCCATGATGCAGGCTTCGTAGCCCGGGATCGGCTTGCCGGTAGCACCTGGGCGGATGTCGTCGCCCGAGGCCGAGATGAAGATGTGGATCATCTCGGTCGAGCCGATGCCGTCGATGATCCTGAGCCCCGTCGCCTTCTCGAACGCCTCGAAGGTCGGCAGCGGCAGTGTTTCGCCAGCCGAGACGCACTTCCTGAGCGACGAGATGTCGTAGTTCCCTTTCGGGATCTCGTCCGCCAGCACCCGGTACATGGTCGGCGCGGTGTATAGCGCGGTGCACTTGTAATCCTGTACGGTCTGCAGAAGGTGGTCGGGTGACGGCGGATTGGGCATGTAGACCACCGACGAACCGTAGCGCAGCGGGAAGCAAAGCTGCGCGCCCAGCCCGAAGGTGAAGGCGAGCGGCGGGGAGCCGACATAGACGTCGTCGGGCTCGGCCTTGAAGATGTACTTCGGGAAGCAGTCGCACATCGCCAGCACGTCGCGGTGGAAGTGGATCGTGCCCTTGGGCTGCCCCGTCGTGCCGGAGGTGAAGGCCACCAGGCACGGGTCGTCCGCCGCCGTGTCCACCGCCTGGAAGCCGGGCCGCGCCTTGGCGATGCGCTCGTCGAGATCGGCGCCGTCGGCGCCCTCGCCCTCGGGCGAGAAGTAGGCGACGGTTGCCAGCCGCGGCGCGCGCTTCTGCGCGTCCAGGATCGCCTCGGCCAGGCGTACGTCGCACAGCGCCAGGTCGATCTCGGCCTTGTCGACCATGAAGGACAGCTCGCGCCCGCGGTAGAGCGGCATGGTGGCGACGCATACCGCGCCCGCCTTGACCACGGCCAGCCAGCACGCCGCCATCATCGGATTGTTCGGGCCGCGCAGCATCACCCGGTTGCCCGGCACGATGCCGAAATCGTCCACCAGCACCCGTGCGATGCGGTCGACCTTGTCCTTGAGGTCGTCGTAGCTCCAGTGGAGGTCGGCGTAGCGGATCGCCGTCCGCCCGCCGCCGAAGCGTTCGATGGAGCCGTCGAGCAGCTCGTGCGCCACGTTCATGCGGTCGGGATAGGCCGCCAACTCGGGCAGGATCGAGTAGTCGATCTTCGCCCACAGCTCGCGCGGCGGCAGGTTGTCGCGCACGAAAGTGTCGACATGCGCCGTCTTGCCTCCCGGTTCGGACATCTCTTCCTCTCCCTCGCTTCCCTGACACGCGCCGCCTATTCGGCGGCCTCCTTGCTGGACTTCTCCCCGTCCGGCGACCACAGCGGCGCGGTGAGCCGGCGCTTGCCGTCCTTGGTCTTGGCGATGTCCGGCTCGTCCAGCTTCTTGCGGTCCCACAGCTTGCACGTCACGGGCACGTGCTTCTGGTCCAGCGCCTCGCAGTAATTGGTGTACTCGCACACCACCACCTCGTTGCCGAGCCCCAGCCGAACCTTGGTGAACCAGTCCGGGTCGGCGAGCGACTGGCGCGCCAGGCCGACGATGTCCGCCTCATCCTCTTGCAGGATGCGTTCGGCCTGTTCGAAGCCGTGGATACCGCCCGTGACGACGCACGGCGTGTCGCAGCCGGCTTCGCGAACCGCCTTGCGGATCGCCGCCACCGGTTCGACGTTGCGACCGAACGGACCCTTCTCGTCGGAGATGTACTGCGGCATGCACTCGTAGCCAGAGGGGCCGGTGTACGGATACGCCGCCTCGCCCACCTTGGGCTCGAGCGCGTCCTCGAAACGCCCGCCGCGGGAGAGCGACAGGAAGTCCATGCCGGCCTTGGCGAACTCGGCGCCGAAATAGGCGCTGTCCTCGACCGTGTTGCCGCCCTCGACGCAGTCCTCGGACAGGAAACGGCAACCGGCCACGAACTCGCCGCCCACCGCCTCGCGCACCGCCGCGAACACCTCGAGGGGAAGCCGGGCCCGGTTCTCACGGCTGCCACCGTAGTTGTCCTCCCGGTCGTTCAGCGCCGAGAGGAACGAGGCCATGGTGTAGGCGTGCGCGTAGTGCAGCTCGACGCCGTCGAAGCCAGCCTTCTTGGCGCGCAGCGCGGCGTCGGCGAAAAGCCCGGGCAGCACCTGGGGCAGCTCGGCGATGTGCGGTAGGTCGGTGTCGGTGACCCGCTCGCGGTAGCCCTTGCGCAGCGACTCGATCTGCCGGGGCTCGAGCACCGTGTCGAGCCTCTCGTCCTCCATCTCGATCAGGTGCTGCCGGATCGCGTCCTCGGACCAGTCCTGTGCGCCCAGGCGCTCGCGGATCGTATCGGTGACCTCGAGGAACCGGCCCAGATACTTCTCCTTGGGCGGCCGGCGCTTGATCGCCAGGAAGTCGATGAGCTGGATGAACAGCTTGGTGTGACCCTCCGAGGCCTGCCTGACCGTCTGCACCAGCTCCTCGAGGCCGGGGATGAACCGGTCGTCGCCGATGCGCAGCAGCGGCCCCGACGGGATGTCGCGGATGCCCGTGGCCTCGACCACGATCGCGCCCGGCCGGCCCATGGCGAAGCGCTCGTACCAGCCCTTGACCTCGGGCGTGACGAAGCCGTCCTCGGTCGCGCGCCAGGGCACCATCGCCGGCACCCAGCTGCGCTGCTCGAGCTTCAGGTTGCCGCGCTCAATCGGGCTGAATAGCAGCGACGCCGCGGCCTCCTCGCGGGTCGGCCAGCGTCCGGCGTCGGGTTGATGCTTGATCCTCTCAGGCGGCCGCCACATGGCGATTGCCTTTCTCTCCCTGGGTTGGAGCGGACGCCGCCTTGCGGCGGAGTCTCACTTGCGACCCCCCTCCGCCGCGGCATATGTCTGCCCGGCGATCACCAGCTTCTGCACCTCGGACGTTCCCTCGTAGATGCGCAGCGCGCGGTTCTCGCGGTAGAGCTCCTCGACCGGGTTGCCCGATTGCACGCCGTAGGCGCCGAACAGCTGCACCGCGTCGTCGATCACCTCCTGCGCCATGTCGGTGGCGAACAGCTTGGCCATCGAGCTCTCGCGGGTGACGCGCACCCCCTTGGCGTCCTTGGTCCAGGCCGAGCGGTAGATCAGCAGCGCCATGGCGTCGATCTTGACCGCCATGTCCGCGATCTTGGCCTGGGTGAGCTGAAAGTCGGCCAGCTTCTGGCCGAACATCTCGCGCTGCTTGGTCCACGCCATCGCCTCGTCCAGCGCGCGGCGCGCGAAGCCCAGCGCCGCGCCGCCGACCGAGGTGCGGAAGATGTCGAGCGTCGCCATGGCGATCTTGAAGCCCTCGCCGGGCTGGCCCAGCACGTGGCTCGCGGGCACGCGGCAGTCCTCGAAGGACAGCGTCGCCAGCGGGTGCGGCGCCATCACGTCGATGCGCTCCTCGATCACCAGGCCCGGATTGTCGGCGTCGACCACGAAGCCGGTGATGCCCTTGTGCCCCGCCCCCTCGCCGGTGCGCGCGTAGACCACGTAGTGGTCGGCGATGCCGCCGTTGGAGATCCAGGTCTTCTTGCCGTCGAGCACGAAGTGGTTGCCGTCGCGGCGGGCCGCGCAGCGCATCCCGGCCACGTCCGATCCGCCCTCGGGCTCCGACAGCGCGATCGCCGCCAGATGCCCGCCGCCCAGCACCCGCGGCAAATAGTGCGCCTTGAGCTCGTCCGAGCCCGCCAGGACGATGCCGCCCGTGCCCAGCCCCTGCATCGCGAAGGCGAAATCGGCGAGACCGGTATAGTAGCCCAGCGTCTCGCGGATCAGCGCCAGCGAGCGGACGTCGAGATTGTCGAACGCGCCGCCATGCGACGCCGGGATCACGTATCTGAGCCACCCCGCCTCACCCAGCATCGCGACCAGCCTGCGCACGATGTCGTCGACGTCCGTCTTGCCGTGCGCCTCGTGCGCGACGGGCGCGACATGCTCCTCCGCCCACGCCCGCAGCTCGCGCCCGAGCGTGCGGTGGGGGTCGTCGAAGAACGGCCAGTCGAGGAAGGTGGTGTCGGGCATCTCAGTGCCTCTGCGGTGCGCTTCGCCAATGCGCGCTTCGCGCAACTTTCTTGGAGGCACCCCCGAACAAGCTTGCGAAGCTCATCAATCCCCCTCGAACTTCGGCTTCTCCTTCGCCACGAAGGCGTTGTAGGCGCGCTCGAAGTCCTTGGTCTGCATGCAGATCGCCTGGGCCTGCGCCTCGGCCTCGATGAATTCCTCGATGCCCATGTTCCATTCGCGGTTGACCATCATCTTGGTCATACCGTTGGCGAAGGTCGGGCCGTCGGCCAGCTTGGCCGCCATCTTGCGCGCCTCGGCCTCCAGCGCGTCGGGCTCGACCAGCCGGTTGAAGAAGCCCCAGCGCTCGGCCTCCTCGCCGCCCAGCGGCCGGCCGGTGTAGAGCAGCTCCTGCGCGCGGCCCTGGCCGACGATGCGCGGCAGCATCGCGCACGCGCCCATGTCGCAGCCCGCCAAGCCGACCTTGTTGAACAGGAACATGACCTGGGCGCGCGCCGTGCCGTAGCGCATGTCCGAGGCCATCGCGACGCAAGCACCGGCACCGGCGCAAATGCCGTCGATCGCCGCGATTACCGGCTGCGGGCAGTAGCGGATCGACTTGATCAGGTCGCCGGTCATGCGCGTGAAGTTGATCAGCCCGGGCATGTCCATGCGCACCAGCGGGCCGATGATGTCGTTGACGTCGCCACCCGAGGAGAAATTGTCCCCGGCGCCGGTGACGACCACCGCCTTGACGTCGTCGACGTAGTTCAGCGCGCGGAAGGTGTCGCGCAGCTCGGCATAGCTCTCCAGCGTCAGCGGGTTCTTGCGGTCGGGCCGATTGAGCGTCACCACGCCGACCTTGCCATCGAGCTCGAACTTGAAGTGCTTGGGTTTGATGTCCTTGGCGGCGCGGATGACCCCGTCCACCTGCGGGCCGAAGGTCGGGTTGGTCGTTTGGGCCGTCGGATCGGTCATTGCTCGTCTCCGCTTCGCTCGGATGTCCTCGTGTCGCTCTCGGTGGCCAGGACGGACCGTTTGAGATCGCCCAGCAACTCGAACAACGTTTCGAGCTGGCGGCGGTCGAGCCCGGCGAACAGGCCGTCGATCCACCCGCCGTGCTCGGGCGCCAGCGTCTCGAAGGTCGCGCGCCCGGCCTGGGTCAGCTTGACCATCTGGGCGCGGCGGTCGCCCGGGGCGGGCCGGCGCTCGACCAGCCCCTCGCCGACAAGGCGGTCGACAAGCCCGGTGACGTTGCCGTTCGAGACCATGAGCCGCCGGCTCAGCTCGCCCATGGTCACCCCGGCCGGCGAGCGGTCGAGCTGGGCCAGAATATCGAAGCGCGGCAGCGTGAAGTCGAACTCCTCGCGCATCCGTCGGCGCACCTCGTGCTCGACCAGGTTGGTGCAGGTCAGGAGCCGCAGCCAGACCCGCAGGTCCAGCTTGGTCTTTTCGCCCAACCCGGTCTCGCGGTCGTCCGCCGCCGGCGCGGTGTCCAGCATGTTGCGCTCCATCGTCACCGCATGACCTCGCCCGCCGCCACCGCGATCGACTGGCCGGTGATCGCCGCCGATCCGGGCAGCGCCAGCCATGCCGCCGCGCCCGCGACCTCCTGCGGGTCGATCAGCCGGCCCATCGGATTGATCGAGGCCAGGTGCTTGCGCGCCTCCTCGGTCGACTGGCCGGTCTTGGCGACGATGTTCTCCACCGTGTGCGCGACCATGTCGGTCTCGGTGTAGCCGGGGCACAGCGCGTTCACAGTGATCCCCTTGGTCGCCGTCTCCATCGCCAGCGACTTGGTCAGCCCGATCACCGCGTGCTTGGCCGCGCAGTACGCGCTGACATAGCGGTAGCCGACCAGCCCGGCGGTCGAGGCGACGTTGACGATCCGGCCGTATCCCGCCTCGCGCATCGCCGGCAGCACCGCCTGGGTGCACAGCCAGGTGCTGGTGAGGTTGACGTCGATATGCCACTGCAGGTGCGCGCGGTCGGCCTTGTGGAACGGCGCACTCTCCGCCGCGCCGGCGTTGTTGACCAGGATCTGCGGCGCGCCGAGCGCCTCGGCCGCCGTGGCAAAGGCCTTGGCCACCGCCGCCTCGTCGGTCGCGTCGGCCGGCGCCGCGAGCGCCTTCACGCCGTACTCTTCCGCGAGCCGGTCGCGCGTCTCCTCGAGCGGTCCGGGCGTGCGCCCGACCAGCGTCACGTTGGCGCCCAGCGCCGCCAGCGCTTCGGCGATCGCCGCGCCGATGCCCCTGCCGCCGCCGGTGACCACCGCGTGCTGGCCCGCCAGCGCCTTGCCCTGCTGTGTTCCCGCGGATGCCGCGACCCTTTTGGGCCGTGCCTCGGCCTGCGCCATTGCTGCCCTCGACCCGGTTGTGAGACCAGTGGGAGCCGGCTTCCCGCTCCGCGCCCGTTCGGCGCACGGTTGCCCGGCCCTGTAAATTATTTTAAGCTTAAAATATCTAGTGGTAAAATATCAAGCCCGGAACCTCGCCGGGAAACCATGAGTTTCTGCCCGGTCGCACTACGAAATCACGGATAACGGGGAGCGTCGCGCATGAAAACGCTGCTGCCGCCGGGCTGGCCCCGGCCCAAGGGATACTCCGCCGGCGTCGCGGCCGAGGGCCGCATGGTATTCACCGGCGGCATCGTCGGCTGGAACCCCGAGATCGAGAGCTTCGAGACCGACGACTTCGTCGAGCAGTTCCGGAACACGCTCGAAGGCATCGTCGCGGTCCTGGCCGAAGCGGGCGCGAAGCCCGAGCACCTGGTGCGCCTGACCTGGTACGTCACCGACAAGCACGAATACCTTGCCCACGCCAAGGAGGTCGGCCAAGCCTACCGCGAGGTCATGGGCAAGGTCTTCCCCGCCATGGCCGTGGTCGAGGTCGCCGCCCTGATGGAGGACCGCGCCAAGGTCGAAATCGAGGCCACGGCGGTGGTGCCCAAGGAGTAGAGGCTCCGTCGCACCGCCACCGAGACTCGAACCGCCTCCCCGGCCGCAGCGAAGCAGAGGGCCGGCGCCCAACTGAACCGCAGCATCGCTATTCACCATCAAGACGCCAAGGCACCGAGCGACTGCGTTCGTCGTGACCTCTTGGCGCCTTGGTGTCTTGGTGGTTCAAGTATCGGGGCCACGCTGGATTCCGCCTTTCCGCTTCGCTCCGGCCGCGATGGCAGTGTCCGTTTCAGGGGACTTCTCACTTTCGTGCTTCCCATCCGTCGGCAACCAACCGCAGGGATGCCATGCATCCCGCCAGGGTTGTAAGGATGCCCCTATGGCCCAATTGCCGCCCATGCCCGATGACAGTCTCCGCGCCGCCGGCACACGGCCGCTGCTCACCGCCTCCGCCGCGACGGTGGCGATGCTGGCGTCGTTGGCCGCGCTCGGGCAGTTCGCCACCAGCGTCTACCTGCCGTCCTTTCCGGCGATGGAAGCCGCGCTGGCGACCGACGCCGCGCATGTCCAGCTCACGCTGGCCGCCTTCCTGATCCCCTTCGGCGTGGGCCAGCTCGTCGCCGGCCCGCTGGCCGACCGCTACGGTCGACGCCCCGTCCTGTTCGGCGGGCTGCTGGTGTTCCTGGCCGCCACGGTGGCCTGCGGCCTGGCGCAGTCGGTCGGTGTGCTGATCGCGGGGCGGGCGGTCCAGGGGTTGGGCGCCTGCACCGGCGTGATCGTCGCCCGCGCGGTCGTGCGCGACGCCTTCGACGGCGACGAGATGGGCCGGGTCATGGGCATGATCTCGATGGCCTTCACCGCAGTCCCCGCGCTCGCCCCGTTCCTCGGCGGCGCGGCGCAGGACCTCGTCGGCTGGCGCGCCTCCTTCGCGCTCGCCGCGCTCGCCGGCGTCGCGGTGTTCGCCGTGGCCTTTCGCCGCTTGCCCGAGACCAACCCGTCCTTCGGCGCCTCGCTCAACCTCGCGGGCCGTTACGGCCCGGTGCTGCGTTCGCCGGTGTTCCTGGGCTACACCGCGCTGTCCGCCGCGGCGCTGGGCGGCGTCTTCACCTTCCACGCCGGCGCGCCCCACCTGTTCATCGAGGAGCTCGGCGTCAGCGCGACCGAGTTCGGCGTATACCCTTCGCTCACCGTCACCGGATTCCTGCTCGGCGCCTGGATGGTGCGGCGCTACCTGCTGGCCTGGGGCGAGCGGCGGCTGATGGTGCTGGGCGCCGGACTGCTGGTTGCCGCACCGGTGGCGATGATCGCCATCGTCGCCTCGGGCGCGCTCGCCGTCTGGCCCATGGTCGGCGCGATGTGGGTGTTCGTGTGGGGCATGGGCATCACCGTTCCCCTGTCCATCGCCGGCGCGATCCGCGGCTTCCCCGAGCGCGCGGGCACGGCGGCGGCTGCTCTGGGCTTCTGCCAGATGCTGGCCGCTGCGATCGGCACCGCGCTGGTCAGCGTCCTCGCCCCGCTCGGCGATGCCGCCTTCCCCACGGGCATGCTCGTGCTCGCCGCGGTCGGCTTCAGCGCCCTGGTGTTCCTGCGCCACGAGCATGCGTTGTGAGGCCGGGCGTCGCTCGCGTCACCTACGGGGGCGGCTCCGCCTCGGGCGACGCTGCTCCCGGCTCTTCCGCGGCCTCCGGCGCCAGCAGCGCGGCGACCTGCTCGCGCAATTCCGGGTCCCGGTTCATCGCCGCGATCAGCGCATTGTAGCGGTCCACGGTCAGCCCGGACTTCTCGACGGCGTTCAGCATACCGACGAAGGTCTTTTCCTCGACCTCGCTCCGCGTGGCATCGTCCTCGGCGGCAGCCAAGTCGGCGCGCCCCTCATTCATGACGGCTGCCATGTCGCGCAGCGCGCGAGCCAGCGCGATGATCTCCGTCTCGGTCCAGCTCTCCGCAGGCTTTACCGACGGTCGTTCGCCGATCGACATGCCCTGCGGCTCGTCGCGCAACGGCCCTTGGCCGGACGATTGCGCCGTGGCCGGAGCCGATAACAACAAGGCGGCCACCAGGGCCGCCCATCCGATCGCCGATGTCATGCACGCTCCCGCGCCCGGGTTGACGGCCTATCCTACCATCTCGCGCAGGCGGTATTTGAGGATTTTCCCCATGGCGTTGCGCGGCAGCGTCTCCATGAAGATTACGTCGTGGGGGTGCTTGTAACGCGCCAGCCGGCCCTCGAACAGCGCGAGAACATCCTCGGGGCCGATGGTCGAGCCTTGCCGGCGCACCACCGTGGCGACCGGCACCTCGCCCCACTTGGCGTCGGGCCGCGCGACGATGGCGGCGTCGGCGAGCTCGGGGCAGTCGTGGAGCACGGCCTCGAGCTCGGCCGGGTAGATGTTCTCCGAGCCCGAGATGATGACGTCCTTCTTGCGCTCGACCACCCAGTAGTCGCCAGCCTCGTCGACACAGCCGATGTCGCCGGTGTGGAACCAGCCGTCGACCAGCGCGGCCCGGGTCGCGTCGGCGTCGCCCCAGTACTCGTACATCACGTTGGGGCCGCGCACGGCGATTTCGCCCCGCTCGCCGTGCGGCAGCGGGCGGCCCTCGTCGTCGACGATGCGCACCTCGCAATGGAGCGCCGGCTTGCCGGTCGAGCCGATCGAGCGCTCGGCGCCCTCGCGGCGCTGGTAGATGGCGATGGGCGCGGTCTCGGTCGAGCCATAGACCTGGATCACCGGAACGCCGCGCGCATGGCACGCTTCGATCAGCGGCACCGGCACGATGGTCGAGCCGGTGGTGATCGAGCGCAGGCAGCCCAGGTCGGTCCGCTCCCACTCGGGGTGATCCAGCATCGCCTGGATCGTCGCCGGCACCAGAACGGTCAGCGTCGGCCGGTCGTCACGGATCGCCGCCAGCGTCGCGCCAGGGTCGAAGCGGCGGTGCAGGGTCACTGTGGCGCCCAGATGCAACGCCGGCGTGGTCTGGTTGTTGAGCCCGCCGACATGAAACAGGGGCAGCACGGTGAGCACATGATCGGCCGCCGTCATGTCGTGCATGTGCGCCGAATTGACCGCGTTCCAGAACAGCGCCTCCTGACGCAGCACCGCGCCCTTGGGCCGCCCCGTGGTGCCCGAAGTGTAGACGATCAGGAACGGCGCGGAGAGATCCACATGCGGGTTGGTGGCGTCGGACGGCGCGGTCGCTTCGAGCAGCGCGGCGTAGCTCTGCCAGCCTTCGCGCGGCTCGCCATAGGTCACGAAGGCCATGTCGGCGAGCACGCTCCGGATGCCGTCGACATGGTCCATGTACTCGGCGTCGGCGAGCAGGACATCGGCGCCGGCGTCGGCGAGGATGTATTCGTGCTCGGGCGCGGCGAGGCGCCAGTTGAGCGGCACCAGCATCGCGCCCAACCGCGCACAAGCGAAGAGCAGATCCAGGAACTCGGGCGTGTTGGCGCCAAGATGCGCCACCCGGTCGCCCCGCCCGACCTTGAGCCGGTCCTTGAGCATCGCCGCCAGCCGCTCGATCCGGTCGGCGAAGGCGGCATAGGAGATCTCCGCCCCCTCAAACCGGATCGCGGGCTTGTCGGGCGTGAAGGCGGCGTGGCGCTCGATCCAGTCGGACAGGTTCATCAGTCGTCGTCGGTCTCGCCGGGCTCGTAGAGCGCCTCGTGACCGATGCGGTCGAGGCAGATCTCCGCCGTCCAGGGCAGCATCAGCGCGCCGCAGCGGCTGTCGCGGTAGTAGCGCTCGAGCGGTAGCGACTTGAGCATCGATTGGCCGCCGCAGGTCCGGATCGCCAGGCGGCAGATGTCGTTGCAGTATTCCATCACGGTGTACTGCGCCGCGTAGGCGCGCAGCCGCTCCTCCTTCGACGGGTCGTACTTGGCGTCGTCGATGGCGCGCAGCCACAGCGCGCGGGCCTGCTCGAGCTTGATGTGCATCTCGGCCACCGCGATCTGCTTGGTCGGGTACATGCGCCGCTTCACGGGCGGCAGCCCCGGCACCTCGCCGCGCAGATACTGCACCGTGAAATCGTAGGCGGCGCGCGCCAGGCCCATGTAGGTGGGGGTGAGGGTGAGGAACATGTGCGGCCAGCGCGCCGCGGCCTGGAAGTACACGCCGCGCGGCATCAGCTGCTCGTCCTCGGAGACGAACACGTCCTTGAAGATCAGGTTGCGCGAGACGGTGGGGCGCATGCCCAGCGGGTCCCAGTCGCCCACCACCTCGCAGCCCTCGGCGTCGGCGGGGACGGCGACGTAGAGGGTATCGCGCATCGACTTCTCGGCCTTGTCCTCGGTGCACAGCACGCCGTAGTAGTCCGCGGCGCCGGCGAGCGAGGCGAAGATCTTCTTGCCGTTGATCACCCAGCCGCCCTCGACCTTCTTGGCCGTGGTGCCGAAGGGCGCCTTGCCGGCGGCGGCGGCCGAGCCCTCGGAGAAGGGCTGGGCGTAGAGCTTGCCCTGGTTCACCACTCGGTCGTAGTGGAACTTGCGGTGGCGCTCGTGTTCCTCGCGCTGCTCGTCGGACATCTTGAGGCTGTCGGAGAGCGCGCCGGTCCACAGCGAGGACATGGCGTGCATGTTGAACGTGAGCGCGGTGGCGCCGCAGTAGCGCGCCATCTCGGCCGCGACGATGGCGTAGGTGCGGTAGTCGGCGCCGATGCCGCCATAGTCCTCGGGCACGCACAGGCCCAGGAAGCCGGCCTGGCGCAGATCGTCGTAATTCTCGAATGGGAAGGTCGCGGCCTCGTCGTATTCGAAGGCGCGCTCGGCCCATTTGGGGCCCATCTCGTGGACCTTGTCGATCAGCGCGCGGGCCTTGTCGCCCGGCTCGAAGTCGATGGGTGCGGCGGTGTCCATGTCAGTCCTCCACGGATCGCAGGAAGCTCTCGAGCGCGGCGTCGAACTCCGCCGGTCGCTCCAGGTTGGCGAGGTGGCCGGCGCCTTCGAGCAGCTCGAAGCGGGCGCCGGCGATCTTGGCCGCCATGCGCTCCATCATGGCGGAAGGGGCGTTGGGGTCGTGCTCGCCGGCGAGCACGAGGGTCGGCACGGCGAGGCCCGGCAGCGCGTCGCGTCGGTCGAAGGTCACGAGGCAGCGCAACGCAGCCTTGTAGGTCTCGGGTGGCACGTCGGCCATGCAGTCCTCGGCCAGCGAGAGGCCCGCCGGGTCGGCGCCGGGCGCGGTCATGGCGGCGACCATCTCCTTCGCCAGATCGCGCATCGGCGTGCCGGCCTCGATCGGCGCCAGCCGGTCGGCGATGAACTTGCGCTGCCATTCCCCGTCGGGCTTGCCGAAGGCGGACGAGGTGCCCGAGAGGGTGAGCGAGCGCAGTCGACCGGGCCGGGAGGCGGCGAACTCGAGCGCCACCATGCCGCCCATCGAATGGCCGACCAGATGCACCCGGTCGAGCCCTTTGGCGTCGAGCAGGGCCTCGACCGCCTCGGCCAGTGCCGGCCAGGTGACTTCGGCGAGCGGCGGCGAGCGGCCGTAGCCGGGCATGTCCCAGGCGAGCACGCGCCAGCGCGCCGAGAGGCGCTCGAGCTGGGGGCGGAAGGCGTCGGCGCCGCCGCCGATACCGTGCAGGAACAGGACCGGCGGCCCGTCGCCGCGGTCGAGCGCGTGGGGCACGGCGATGGCGGCTGCCTGGCTCACGCCAGCTCTCCCTGCAGCACGCCCTTGTCGACGATCACCCGGTTGTCCAGGCTCACCGTGCAGTTGCGCATCGGCAGGTCGAAATGGCCCAGCGTGTGGCGCCCGGCGGTTTCGTTGGCGCCGGTCGAGTAGAGGAAGTTGCCCGCGAAGGCGCGCAACTCGGTGCCGTTGAAGTCGCGCTTGTCGTACATCACCAGCGAGTCCCAGCGCGCCGCCGGGTTCATGCCCCAGCCGACATGGCTCACGGCGTAGGCGTCTCGGTCGCCCCAGGCCTCGAAGTAGCTGCGCATCAGATCGGCGTCGACGCCCTCACCCTCGATCTTCGTGACGTAGTCGTCCTCGACCGTCATGCGGATCGGCTTCTCGACATAGCGCTTGAAGGTCAGGTTCACGTCGCCCTCCGCCATGACCAGCGTGCCGTTGACCGAACGCGCCTTGGGGAAGCACAGGCACAGCCCGCCCGGCCAATGCGCCACCTGCCCCGGCTTGGCGGCGTAGCCCCAGACGCCGCCCACCGGCGCCTCGGCCACATCCACGGTGAGGTCGGTGCCGGCGGGCGAGGTGACGCGCATTTCCTTCGCTGCCTTGAGCATCTTGAGCCCGGTCTTGACCTTGGGCTCGAGCGCCGGGTCGGGCAGCAGCCGCTCGAGCGCTTCGGGATGCTCGTTGGAGATCATCAGCAGCCGCGCGCCGCCGCCAAGGATGCGCGGCAGCTCGGGCGCGTGCAGCATGCCCTCGACCGTGACGTCGACGACGATGCCGGCGGCGGTCAGCGCCGCCACCACCGGCTCGAGCTCCTGGACCGCGTCCGACGCGCCGGTGGAGCGCACGGGCACCGGCGCGGATTGCGCGGGCGTGGGCAGGACGACATGGAACGGCCGCGCCCCCAGACGCTGCAGCGCCAGCTCGGCGAGCTGGACGTTGACCGTGCGCGACTGGCTCTCCGACAGGATCGCCGCGGTCTCGCCCGGCTCGACCGCGGACAGCTCGAACACCCTGGCGAAGGCGTCGATCCACTTGCCCTCGATGCGCTCGACCAGCATCGGACTGTCCTCCCTCGGATGCGGCGCATTGCCGCCGAAGCCGCGTTCGCGGGCGGCGATCATATTCCATTTCATATAAAATCGCATATAATGCGGTCGCCGATCAATGGGGACGACACCGACCCGGGAGAGGCCGGCATGACCGAGCGCTTCATCGACGACTACCTGCCCTACCTGCTGGCCCAGGCGAGCCATCTCGCCTGCCGGCGGTTCGACGCCTACCTCAAGCCGCTGGGCATCACCCAGGGCCAGTGGCGCGTGCTGCAGACGCTCGACGACAGCGGCCCGCTCTCGGTGGGCGAGCTCGAGCCCTTCGTGCTGGGGACCCAGTCGGCGGTGTCCAAGACGGTCGACCGGATGGAGCGCGACGGGCTGGTCGCGCGCGCGGCGCTGGCCTCCGACCGCCGCCGGGTACGCGTCTCGATCACCGAGGACGGCCGCGCGCTGGTCGCCCGACTGCGCGACTCGGCGCGGCTGCACGAGGCCTCGGTGCTCGCGGCGACCGGCGGCGCCGACGGCGACGGGTTGAAGTCCGCGCTCAAGGCGATCATCCGCCGTTTCGACGAGGACGCGCGGCTGGCACCCGACCAAGATCGGGCAATCGCCGCCGAGCGTTGACCGGTCGGCATGACGGATCCGGTTCGATGGACTTGGTTTCGCCGCTCCGACTCTGTAAATTCGCCGCGATACCGTCGGGGGGGCGGCGCCATTCGCGGCGCAACGGCAGAACATTGAGCGAGGGGAAGTTCATGAAAAGCCGCACCGCCGCGCTCGCGGCAGCAATCCTGGTCGGTACCACGACCACCGCCGCCAAGGCCGAGCCGAGCGCGGGCGTCGCGCTGGGCGTCGGTGCCGCCGCGTTGATCCTCACCAACTACATCTTCGATGGGCCGCAGCCGGACGAGGGCGTCGAGTTCATCCATGGCGGCGTGGGCGGCTTCGACATCGTCCAGGGCGACGAAGAGTCGGTGGAGTTCCGCGGCGAATACTGGGGGCCCTGGCACTTCCTGAAGTTCTATCCGTTCGCCGGCGTTTTCGGGAACACCGACGGGGGCTTCGGCGGCTATATCGGCGTGCGCCAGGACCTGTTCATCACCGACAACATCGTGCTCTCCGTGCGCACGGCGCCGACATTCTACAACGCCGGCGACAGCAGGCATCTGGGCAGCTTCGCCGTGCTGCGCTCGGGCTTCGACCTCGCCTACCGGTTCGACAACCGGGTGCGGGTGGCGGTCTCGGTCGACCACATGTCGCATGGCGAGCTTTTCGACGACAAGAACCCGGGCACCGAGACCATCGCGTTGACAGTGGCGGTGCCGGTGGACGCGCTGGTCGGCGGCAACTGACCGCCACTCCGCAGAACCGAAGCGCGCCCCGGCCGGCGGCCGGGGCGTTTGCATTGTGCGCCCGGTGCGCGGGCGCCGGTTTGCACCAAGATCGGGTTGCGCCATCTTGATGCCCATGAGCTTGCCGATCGACTTGGGGATCACCTACGACCAGACGGTCAGCATCGGCCTCCTGGTGGCCGCGCTGGCGCTGTTCGTATGGGGCCGCTGGCGTTACGACCTGGTCGCCTTCGCCGTGCTGATCGCGGGCGTGATCCTCGGCGCAGTGCCCGGCGGCGAGGCCTTCAGGGGCTTCGGTCATCCTGCCGTCATCACGGTGGCCGCCGTGCTGGTGGTGAGCCGCGGACTTGCCGTCTCGGGCGCCGTCGAGTTCGTCACCGCCCATCTGATCCGCGAGGAGTCCGGACGCACGGTCCAGATCGTTTCGCTGTGCGCGGTGGCCACCGTGCTGTCGGCCTTCATCAACAATGTCGGCGCGCTTGCGCTGCTCCTGCCCGTGGCCCTGCAGACCGCGGCGCGGGCGGAGCGGTCGCCCGCTATGATCCTGATGCCGTTGTCCTTCGCCTCGATCCTGGGCGGCCTGACGACGCTGATCGGCACCCCGCCCAACATCATCGTCTCCTCGATCCGCGCGGAGCGGCTGGGCGAGCCCTTCTCGATGTTCGACTTCTCGCCGGTCGGGGTCGCCGTGGCGCTGGTGGGCGTCGCGTTCGTCGCCTTGATCGGCTGGCGCCTGATCCCGGCCGAGCGCATGAAGCGCAAGGCCCGCGAGGAGCGATACGACATCGAGGACTATGTCGCCGAAGCGCAGGTGCCGAAAAAGTCCAAGCTGGCGGGCCGCACGCTGGCCGAGATCTCCGACGACGCCGAGGCGGAGGAGGTCAACGTCGTGGGCCTCATCCGCGGCCGCAAGGAGCTGCGCCTGCGCCGCCGGCTCGAGATCCGCGAAGGCGACGTGATCCTCTTCGAGGCGGCCCCCGACGCCCTGCACAAGGTGATCTCCGACTTCAAGCTCGAGGTGATCACACCCGGCGGGTCGGTGACCGAGGATTTGCGCTCGGACGAGATCTCCCTGGTCGAAGCAGTGGTCCAGGCGCGCGCGCAGATCGAAGGGCGGACCGTGGGCGAGTTGCGGCTGGCGGCCCGATATGGCGTCAACCTGCTCGCCGTTTCGCGCCAAGGGCGGCCCTACCGCGGCCGACTGCGGAACTTCCAGGTCCGGGCGGGCGATGTGCTGCTGCTGCAGGGCGACGTCGACCAAATTCCCTCGGTCCTCAACACGCTGGGCTGCCTGCCGCTGGCCGAACGCGGTGTGCAGCTCGGCCGCGCCCGTCAGGGGACCCTTTCGCTGTTCGTTTTTGCCGCAGCCATCCTGGCGATGACGACCGGAGCGCTGTCGGCGCCGGTGGCGCTGGCCGCAGCCGCGCTGGCGATGCCCCTCCTGGGAATCGTCACGCTGCGCGAGACATACGATTCGATCGATTGGCCCATCCTCGTGCTCCTGGGCGCGCTGATACCGGTGGGCGAGGCGCTGGAGAGCAGCGGCGCCGCCGATCTGCTTGCCGGCGGCCTGGGCGAGCTTGCCGGATCGATGCCTTCCCTGGCCCTGGCGGCGCTGCTCATGATCATTACCATGAGCCTGTCCAATATCATCAACAACGCCGCCACCGCGGTGGTGATGGCACCCATCGGCATCTCGCTCGCCGATGCCCTGGGCGTGAGCCCCGACCCGTTCCTGATGGCGGTGGCGGTGGGCGCCTCGTGCGCCTTCCTCACCCCGATCGGACACCAGAACAACACGCTGGTGATGGGCCCCGGTGGCTACCGGTTCGGCGACTACTGGCGCATGGGCCTGCCGCTGCAGATCCTGATCGTCGCCGTCTCGGTGCCGATGATCGCGTTCGTATGGCCGCTGTGACCCCGGCGGGGCGAGGCAGACGGCAGGCGGTCAGCGCCAGGGGAGACCGTAGGCGCACGTTTGAGCGATGAAGTCGCACGCGCCGCCGGTGGCGGCCGTGGCCGCGATCTGCGCCAGCAGGCCGATGAACAGCGCGCCGGCGATCAGGATCAGCATCCGGTGAACGGAGTGCCGGCTGTCGATCGTCCGCATGAAACCCTCCTCCTTCGGAAGCGTGCGGTTCCTCCCCGGATTTTTACGGTAGGCGGCGAACATGGCGGAAAATGGGCGGCCGCCGGGCCAGCCCTCGGCTCCGGACCACTTTTCTTCGTCGATCCGAGGACATCGCCCGGGTCAGTTCGCCGCCCGACGCGATGCGCGCCTTGCGAGATGGGACAGCGCGAACAGCATGGCCGCGGCAACCACGATGGACGGTCCCGCCGGCGTGTCCCAGGCGAGCGAGCCGCCGAGCCCACCGGCTACCGCCGCCCAACCGACCAGGACCGAGATCAGCGCCATCCGTTCCGGGGTCGCCGCGAAGTATCGCGCGGTTGCGGCCGGGATGATCAGGAGCGCGACGACCAGCAGCACGCCGACGATCTTGATCGCCACCGCCGTCACCAGCGCCATCAGCAGCATGAAGCCCAGCCGTACCGGCAGCGGGTCGATGCCCGACACCCGCGCCAAATCCTCGTGGACCGTGACGAAAAGCAGTCGCCGCCAGATCAGCGCCAGCACCACGGCGACCACCGCACCGCCACCCCAGATCCAGGCGAGGTCGCGGCGGTTCACCGCCAGGATGTCGCCGAACAGGTAGGACAGCAGGTCGACCCTCAGTGTCTCGAGGAACGCCACCACCACCAGGCCCAGCGCCAGCGCGCCGTGCGCGAGGATGCCGAGCAGCGCGTCGGTCGGCAGCCGGCGCGACTGCTGCAGCGCCACCAGCAACAGCGACGCCGCGACGCACACGACGAACACGCCGATATTGGGATCGACGCCCAGCAGCACGCCCAGCGCCACGCCGAGCAGCGCCGAATGCGCCAGCGTCGCGCCGAAATAGGCCATCCGGCGCCAGACCACGAAACAGCCCAGCGGGCCCGCCACGGCGGCCACGCCGACGCCCGCCAGCGCCGCGCGAACCAGGAAATCATCCATGGCGGTGCCCGTCCGTCCGCTCGTCGCCGTCCAGCACCTCGCCCGAGGGCGCGTGGACATGGTCGTGCGCATGGGTGTAGACGCCCAGCGCCGCGGCCTCCTCGCGGCCGAACAGCGCCTGGTATTCGGGGTGGGCGCGCACGGCTTCGGGCTGGCCCTCGCAGCAGACGTGGCGATTGATGCACAGGACCCGGTCGGTGGCGCCCATCACTAGGTGCAGGTCGTGCGAGACCAGCAGCACGGCGCATCGGTGGCGCTCGCGCAGGCCGTGGATCAGACGGTAGAGCTCGGCTTGGCCGGTGATGTCGACGCCCGCCGTCGGCTCGTCGAGGACGAGGATGTCCGGCTCGCGCAGGATCGCCTGGGCCAACAGCACCCGACGCTTCTCGCCGCCCGAGAGCACTTGGACGGGCCGCCCGGCAAGCGCCGCGGCGCCGACCTCGTCGAGCGCCCGCGCGTGGCGCGCCGCCGGGCCCGGCGCGACCAGGGTCAGAAACCGTCGCACGGTCAGCGGCAGCGTCTCGTCGATGTGAAGGTGCTGCGGCACATAGCCCGCCGACAGCCCCGGCCGGCGGACGACGCGGCCCGCCGACGGCTCGACCAGCCCCAGGAGCGCGCGCAGCAGCGTCGTCTTGCCCGATCCGTTGGGTCCGATCACGGTGACGATCTCGCCCGGCGCCACGCTCAGCGCGATGTCCTCGAGCACGGGCGGCCCGCCGAAGGCGACCGACAAGCCCTCCGACCGGATCAACGGCCCCTGTTCCGCTTTCGGAGTCATGTCGTCGGACCCATGGCGACGCGGTCCCTGTGCGAATGGCGACGGGGGCGACAGTGATGGCTTTCGCGCCGCCCCACAAGGCACCGTGGACATGGCGTTCCCTTCCGCAGGTGAATGCGACACGACGTTGACCGCCCGATTATGTAACAGTATAACATTTCGTGAGGCAATGAAGGGCGGCCCTCGAGCCGCAACAGGAAGAGGCGGTCGATGAGGAGAACGGCAAAGGGGTTCGGGGCGGCTCTGGGGGCGGCTCTGGTGACACTCGCCGCGGCACCGCAGGCTCGTGCCGACGCGTCGGTGGTCACCAGCATCAAACCCGTCCATAGCCTGGCCGCGATGGTGATGGAAGGGATCGGCGAGCCGTTCCTGATCCTGAAGGGGGCGGCGTCGCCGCACGCCTACACCATGCGCCCGTCGGAGGCGCGGGCGCTCGACGGGGCCGATGTGGTGTTCTGGATCGGTCCGGGGCTGGAGGCCTTTCTCGCCAAGCCCATTGCCGCGCTCGAGGACGGCGCCCGCGTGGTTGCCCTCGCCGAGGCCGAGGGCATGACGCTGCTACCGACCCGCGAAGGCGGCACATGGGAGGGTCATTCCCACGACGGCGAGCACGGCCATGACGGGCACGGCCATGACGAGCACGGGCATGACGAGCACGGGCATGAGGAGCACGGGCATGAAGACGAGCATGACGAGCACGGCGGCGCCGACATGCACCTCTGGCTCGACCCCGGCAACGCCTCGGCGATGCTGCGCGCCATGGCCACATCGCTGGCCGAGGCCGACCCCACGAATGCCGACCGCTACCGCGCCAACGCGGCCGCGGCAGCGGCGCGGGTCGAAGCGCTCGACGCCGAGCTATCCGCCGCTCTCGCGCCGGTGCGCGACGTGCCTTACGTCGTGTTTCACGACGCCTACCAGTATTTCGAGCGCCGTTACCGCCTGAACGCCATCGGCTCGATCACCGTCGCGCCCGGCCGTAATCCGGGCGCGAGCCGCCTTTACGATATCCGGAGCAAGATCCTCGAGCTCGGCGCCGCCTGCGTCTTCGCCGAGCCACAGTTCGAACCCGCGCTGGTCGCCACCGTGATCGAGGGCACGACGGCACGTTCGGGCGTGCTCGACCCGATCGGGGCGGACATACCGCGTGGACCGGACGCCTACCCCGCGCTGATGCGCGGCCTCGCCGACGGCCTCGTCGACTGCCTCGACACCACAGGCTGAGCCCCGTCCCGTTTCACCGTTTGCCGGCCGCCGCGCCGGTCATGTACTCCCAACCATGAGGTCACGATGCAACGTTATATCATTGCTGCTCTGTCCCTCGCCGTCGTGGCGGCTGCGTCCGCACCCGAGGATGCGGCGGCGCAGAGCCTCGAGGACAAGGTTCGCCTGCTGGAATCCACGGTGGAAGATTTGCTGGAGCGCGACGCCGAGAAAGACGAGACGATCGATCAGCTTCGCACCGAAGTCGACCGCCTGCGCGCGGGCAACCGGGGACAGATACAGAAGGTCGGAAAGGACGGGCACATGCACGCTTCCGTCCCCGACCTCTACTCGGTCGACACCGGCGCGGGGAGGTTGCGCCTGCGCGGCATCGGCATCAACACGGCCGCCGTGGTGGGCGGCTCGTCCGAGAAGCCCGACGAGATCGCCACGCTCAATGCCGGTCACCACGACCCCAACCGCAATGGATTTACGCTGCAGACGGTGGATTTCGGATTCTTGGGTGCCTTCGACCCCTATTTCGACGCCGAGGTTCATGCCTCGATCAACCTGGACCGGGAAAACGAGACCGTGTTGGAGCTCGAGGAGGCGTTCCTCCGCACCCAGGACCTGCCCGCCGGATTCGAAATCGAGGCGGGCTTGATGTTCACCGAGTTCGGTGTCGAGAACCCGACCCACTTCCACGACGAAGCATTCCTCGACCAGCCGGTGATCGCGAGCCGGTTGTTCGGCGAGGACGGCGCCCGCGGCGTGGGAACGCGCGTCGGCTGGACCGCGCCCGTGCCCTGGGACATGACGATCCATGGCGGCGTCCAGAACGCCAACGGCGAAACCATGGTGAGCTTCCTCGCCAACGACGAGGTGTTCGAGGAAAACCCGATCGGGGGGCGTCCGTTCAACGAACAGGAGATCGACGCGCTCGACGAGTTCGTCTGGCTGGGCCGCGTGGACAACGGGTTCGCGTTGGACGGCGACACCGACCTCCGCCTGGGTGGCTCGGTGCTGCACGGGGCGAACGCGACCGGCAGCGGCGGCAGCACGACCATCTGGGGCGCCGACCTCACCATGAGCCACCGGATCGACGAGCATCGCGCCCTGGTCTGGCAGAGCGAATTCATGCACCGGACGTTCCGTGCCGATGCGGACGTGCCCGAAGGCTTGCCGGGCGACACGCTGAGAGATTACGGGTTCTACTCGCAGCTGATCTGGGGCTTCGCGCCCCAGCTCTCCGCCGGCGCCCGCTTCGAATACGCCTCCGGCCGGGGCGAAAGCGTCGGCCCCTTCGCCGGACGCGCCGAGGATCCGTTCCGCGACGACCGCATCCGCATCTCGCCGCTACTGGGCTGGCAGTTCGCACCCACCGGCAATTTGCGCCTGCAATACAATTACGACCATGCCGACCATCTGAACGACGACAACGCCCATGCGCTCTGGCTCGGTCTGCAATGGGCCTTTGGCGCCGGGGAGGCCGTGCATCTGCATGACGGCCTCGGCCACGCCGCACACGACGGCCATGGCGGCCATGGCGGTCACGGGCATTCGCACTGACCGCGGGGATATTACGCCGACCTTTATCCGGGGCGAGGTTGACCTTAGAATGCGGGCCGGTTCGCCTCGCCCCGGAGCCTTCGAATGCCGCGCTCGCTACGCCGCGCCGCCCGCACCCTGCCCCTGGCCGCGTTCCTCGCGGTCGTGAGCCACGGTACGGCGCAGGCCCATCCCCATGTCTGGGTCGAAACCGTGACCACCTTCGTGTTCGAGGACGGCCGTCTCACTGCGGTGCGCCAGCAGTGGCGCTTCGACCCGATCTACAGCAGTTTCGTGATCGAGGACATCGACCGCGACGGCGACGGCCGCTTCGACGCCGAGGAGGAGACACGCGCGCTCGAGGTCGCGTTCGGCGGGCTCGACGAGGTGGGCCATTTCACCCATCTCTACCTCGACGGAAACAAGCAGGACGTTCGCAAGGTGCATGACCGCCGGGTCACGCTGGACGGCGACACGGTGGAGTACGCGTTCACCGTCCGCCTGCCCGAACCGGTCGCGCCCCAGGCAGCCGAAGTCATGGTCGGCACCTTCGACGAAACCTACTATGTCGATCTGATCGGCCACGATGTCGACCCGGTGCGCTTCGACGGCATCGCCAGCGGTGCCTGCCACTTCGCCATTCTCGAGGATGCGGTCGAGCCGATCTATTACGGCATGCTCGTGCCGCCGGTGATCGGCCTGCGCTGCGGGACGAGCTGATGCGCCTGCTGCTCGTCGCGCTGGCCCTGGTCTTCGGCCTGTGGGCCGGGCCGGCCACGGCCGAAAAGTACGCGCCGCTCGGCGCCGCGCCGCCCGGCGCACAGGCGTCGCCGGCCGAAGCGCGCGAGCGCGGGCTGTGGACCGCCGTGGGCGGCTGGCTGATCCGCTTCAACCGGACGGTCAACAAGGAGGTCCAGCGGCACATGACGGCGGTGCGCGACGGCGGGTCGCTCGGCCCCCTTCTGCTCGCGCTCATGGCTGCCTTCGGTTACGGCGCGCTGCACGTTGCCGGGCCCGGCCACGGCAAGGTCGTGGTGGCGAGCTACTTCCTGTCGCGCGACGCCTCGATCGGCCGCGGGCTGCTGATGGGCGGGCGGATCGCGCTGGTCCATGTGATCGCCGCGGTGATCGTGGTGACGCTGGCCGACCTGCTGCTGCGCGCCACGCTGGGCACGGCGCCCGGGGCGATCCCGGGCGTCCGGCTGGTCAGCTACGGCGCCATCGCCGTCATCGGCCTGTGGCTTCTGGCCCAGTCGGTGCGCCGC
>CAZMTC010000015.1:0-31654 GCA_964569105.1 uncultured Alphaproteobacteria bacterium
CTATGGGCGGCCGGGCGGGGGAGTGGGCCGGTGCCGCAGTAGAGAACCGATCCCCTACTTGTGCTTCCAGTTCGGATGCCGCTTCTCGGCGAACGCGGCCATGCCCTCCTTCTGGTCCTCGGTGGCGAAGACCGAGTGGAAGACGCGGCGCTCGAAGCGCACGCCCTCGGCCAGCGTGGTCTCGTAGGCGCGGTTGACCGCCTCCTTGGCCAGCATCACCACGGGCCGCGACTTCTCGGCGATGGTCTTGGCGACGTTGACCGCCTCGTCGACCACGTCGGCCACGGGAACGATGCGGCTGACCAGGTTCGACCGTTCGGCCTCTTCGGCGTCCATCATGCGGCCGGTGAGAACCATCTCCATCGCCTTCGACTTGCCGACGAACCTGGTCAGCCGCTGGGTACCGCCCGCGCCCGGGAAGGCGCCGATGTTGATCTCGGGCTGGCCGAACTTGGCGTTGTCGGCGGCGATGATGATGTCGCACATCATGGCCAGCTCGCAGCCGCCACCCAGCGCGTAGCCTGAGACCGCGGCGATCACCGGCTTGCGGCAGGCGCTCACGCGCTCCCACTGTCGGGTGATGAAGTCCGCCATGTAGACGTCCATGTAGGACTTGGACTGCATCTCCTTGATGTCGGCACCGGCGGCGAAAGCCTTCTCGTTGCCTGTTATGACGATGGCGCCGATCTCGTCGTCGGCCTCGAACGCATCGACCGCCTGGGCCAGATCGTCCATGAGCGCCGAGTTGAGCGCGTTCATGGCCTTGGGCCGGTTGAGCGTGATCAGCCCCACGGGGGCACGCGTTTCGACGATGATGTTCTCGTAAGCCATGGGATCCCCTCGGGCGCGCGGGCGCTCAGCGCGCCGGTTTCAGGAAGAACAGGACGGCGGTGCGTCCGCCGCTTTCGGTGAGCCGAACCTCCAGTGCCTCGCCTTCGCGCCGGAAGTCCGGAACGGCGCCCGCCCAGCCGAGCTGGGGCAGTGCCGCGTCGTAGAAGCTCCGGACCTCGGCCGCGGGTATATGGCCCGCCACCATCACCTCGACCACGCGCCCGCCGGGCGCGTCGAAGGTCATGCCCTCGCCTTCCGCGATGTCGAGGCCCGGCATCAGCGGCACATCGCCCAGGGGCTCGATGAACTCCCCGGCAACCTCGGCCGCGGCGGACGCCATCGGCGCGGCGGCCAGGCAGGCGACCGCGAAGATCAGTACGAGGCGCATGGCGCGCATATACCTCAGCGCTGTCGGGCCGGACAATAGAAAGTCGAGCGGTTGGACTGGACGACGCGCCGGATCCCGCCGCCGACCGTCGGATCGCAGTCGCAGGCCGGACAGCGCTCGCCCTCCTTCCCGTAGACCGCCCAGCTATGCTGGAAGTAGCCCAGCTCGCCCGAGGGCTGGACGTAGTCGCGCAGGCTCGACCCGCCCGCAGCGAGGGCGGTCTCGAGCACGGTCTTGATCGCCGCCGCCAGCCGCTCGGCACGCTCGCCCTGGACGGCCCTGGCGAGCCGGCGCGGCGACAGGCCGGCGTGGTAGAGCGCCTCGCAGACATAGATGTTGCCCAGCCCGGCGACGACGCGCTGGTCGAGCAGCGCCGCCTTGATCGGCGTGCGCTTGCCGGCGAGCGCGGCGGCCAGCACGGGGCCGCTGAAGGCGTTGGACAGCGGCTCCGGCCCCAGCCCGGCGAAGAAAGGATGTTCATCCAGCGCGTCGGTTCGGCACAGCGCCACCATGCCGAACCGGCGCGCGTCGTTGAACACCACCGTCGTCCCGCCTTCGAAACCGAACTCCAGGTGGTCGTGCGGCCCGGCGGGCGGCGGCGCGCCGGCATGGATGTAGAGCCGGCCCGACATGCCCAGATGCAGGATCAGCGTCCAGCCGTCGTCGAGGGAGAACAGCAGGTACTTGGCGCGCCGGCCGACATGCTCGACCCGCCGCCCGAGCAGCGCCTTGTCGAGCCCGATGGGCAGCGGGATGCGCAAATCCGGTCGGCGCGCCTCGATGCACGCGAAACGCCGCCCCTCGACGGCGGGGATCAGGCCTCGGCGGACGGTCTCGACCTCGGGAAGCTCGGGCATGGCGCGCGGAGAGTAGCGGTTGCGCCCGCGTCCCGCTATGGTCTGCGCATGACCCAGGAGCACCGATTTCATGGCACCGTCGAGGAGGCGCTGGAGGCCCTGCCCGGCCCCGGCGGACGGCGGTCGGCCACCGTGTACCGGCACGGCACGCTGGACCTCAAGATCTATGCGCCGCGCGGCGAGGATCCGCAGCAGCCGCACGACCTGGACGAGGTCTATGTCGTGATCTCGGGCAGCGGCTGGTTCGTCAACGGGTCCACGCGCCAACGCTTCGGCCCCGGAGACGCGCTGTTCGTGCCCGCGCGGCAGGAGCATCGCTTCGAGGACTTCACCGACGACTTCGCCACGTGGGTGATCTTCTACGGGCCCGAGGGCGGCGAGGCCCCCTAGACGAACCGCTCCCACCCGCCATTGGCCGGCCGGCGCAAGCGGGCTATGGTCGCGCGCCATGATCGACGAGCCCAACGACAAAGAGGCCGACTTCGGCTACCGACGCGTCCCGCGCGACGCCAAGAAGCCCCTGGTCCGCGCCGTGTTCGACAGCGTGGCGGAGCGCTACGACCTGATGAACGACCTGATGTCGGGCGGCATCCACCGGGCCTGGAAGGCGGCGATGACCGACTGGCTGGCGCCGCGGCCCGGACACCATGTGCTCGACGTCGCCGGCGGCACCGGTGACATCGCGTTGCGCATCCACGACGCGACCGACGGCCGGGCGCCGGTCACGGTGTGCGACATCAACGCGGCGATGCTGCGCGTCGGCCGCGACCGGGCGCTCGACCGCGGCATCACGCATGGGCTGGGCTGGGTGTGCGGCGACGCCGAGGCGCTGCCGGCCGCCGATGCCAGCGTCGACGCCTATACCGTCGCCTTCGGCCTGCGCAACGTCACCGACATCGATGCCGCGCTGCGCGAGGCACGACGCGTGTTGCGCCCCGGCGGCCGCTTCCTGTGCCTCGAGTTCAGCCGGGTCGAGACGCCGTTCCTGGGGCCGCTCTACGACCGCTTTTCGTTCTCCGTCCTGCCCTGGCTCGGCGAGCGCGTCGCCGGCGATCGCGAGGCCTACGAGTACCTGGTCGAGAGTATCCGCCGCTTCCCCGACCAGGCGGCGCTGGCGGGGCGCATGGCGGCGGCCGGGCTGGACCGGATCAAGGTCCGCAATCTCTCCGGCGGCATCGCCGCCATGCACTCCGCCTGGCGTACCTGACCCGGCAATGTTGCGCTCGCTTCGATACGTCTGGCGCATCGTCGGCATCGCGCACACCCTGGCGCGCTACGACGCGCTGGCACCGTTCGAGCAGGCCGGCATCGCGCCCGGACCGGTGCGGCTGCTGCGTCTGACCTTCGGCCGCCAACGGGAGGGCCGGCCGGGCCAGCGGCTGGCCGAGGCGCTGCAGGCATTGGGCCCTTCATTCATCAAGTTCGGCCAGTCGCTCGCCACCCGCCCCGACCTGATCGGCGAGGAGATGGCGGGCGACCTGTCCGGGCTGCAGGACCAGCTTCCCCCTTTCCCGAGCGATCAGGCCCGCGCCATCGTCGAGGCCGAGCTGGACGGGCCGGTCGAGGTGCTGTTCGCTCAGTTCGACGAAGAGCCGGTGGCCGCGGCGTCGATCGCCCAGGTGCACTTCGCGCACACCGCCGAGGGCACGCCGGTGGCGGTCAAGGTGCTCCGCCCGGGCATCGAGGCGGCCATGCGCGAGGACATCGCGCTGTTCCGCTGGGCTGCGCGCACGGCGCTGCGGCTGCGGCCGGAGTTCGCCCGGCTCAAGCCGGTCGAGGCAGTGGAGGTCTTCGCCGACAGCGTGGCCACCGAGATGGACTTGCGGCTCGAGGCGGCCGCGGCCTCGGAGCTGGCCGAGAACTTCACCGACGATCCCGACTTCCAGGTGCCCAGGGTGGACTGGGAGCGCACGGCACAGCGCGTGCTGACCACGGAGCGCATCACGGGCATCCCGTTCGACGAGAAGGAGGCGCTGGAGGAAGCCGGGCACGACATCGACCGGCTGCTCACGGTGGCCGCCGAGATCTTCTTCAAGCAGGTGTTCCGCGACGGCTTCTTCCACGCCGACCAGCACCCGGGCAATCTGTTCGTCACCCCCGACGGCCGCATCGCGGTGGTCGACTTCGGCATCATGGGACGGCTCGACCGCGAGACCCGGTTCTATCTCGCCGATATGCTGCTGGGCTTTCTGACCGGCGACTACAAGACTGTGGCAGATGTGCATTTCCGCGCCGGCTACGTGCCGGCGCACAAGTCGCGCGCGGCATTCATGCAGGCGGCGCGCGCCATCGGCGAGCCGATCCTCGGCAAGCCGCTGCACGAGATCTCGGTGGCGCGGCTGCTGGGCCTGCTGTTCCAGATCACCGAGACGTTCGAGATGGAGACCCAGCCGCAGCTCCTGCTGCTGCAGAAGACCATGCTGGTGACCGAGGGCGTGGGCCGCAAGCTCAACCCCGAGGTCAACGTCTGGACGCTGGCCCAGCCGCTGGTCGAGGACTGGCTGCGGCGCAACCGATCCGGCCCCGCGCGGGCGCGCCATGCGGCGGAGGATGCGCTGGAGGTGCTGGCGCGCCTGCCCAAGACGATGGACGATCTGGAGACGGTGGCGGGCAAGCTGGCCGACGGCGGCCTGTCGATCGACCCGGCCACGGTGCGCGCGCTGCGCGGCGAGGACCGCACGGCCGCGCTGGTCTGGCCGGCCTGGGCCGCGGTGGCCGTCCTGGCGGCCGGGCTGCTTTACTGGGTCTTGGGCGGCTAGCGAAGCATTCACGGAGGACAGGTATGGCACAGCGCGGCGGCGGCGACCCGGGACGGGTCACGGTGCACGAGGACGGTCCGGTGCTGCTGATCGGCCTCGATCGGCCGGCCAAGCTCAACGGCTTCTCGCCCAAGATGTTCCGCGAGCTGGCCGAGGCCTATCAGCGCTACGAAGACACGGAAGAGTTCCGCTGCGCGGTGCTGTATGCCGAGGGCGACCATTTCACTGCCGGGCTGGACCTGTCGCTGGTCGACCTGTCCGACGGCACCTTTCCGCCCGAGCTGATCGACCCCGTGGGCCTGCGGCCGCCATACCGCACCAAGCCGGTGGTGGCGGCCGTGCAGGGCATCACCTTCACCATCGGCATCGAGCTGATGCTGGCCGCCGACGTCACGATCGCCGCCCTCGACTGCCGCTTCGCGATGCTGGAGGTCAAGCGCGGACTCTACCCGCTGGGCGGCGCGCCGATCCGCATGGTGCAGACGGCCGGTTGGGGCAACGCCATGCGCTATCTGTTGACCGGCGCGGAGTTCGACGCCGAGACGGCGCTGCGCTTCGGCTTCGTCCAGGAGCTGGTCGCGCCCGGCGCGCAACTCGACCGCGCCCGCGCGCTGGCGGCGGAGATCGCCGCCCGGGCGCCTCTGGGCGTGCGCGGCACCATCGCCGCGGCACGGCAAGCGATGCTGGAGGGGCAGGCAGCGGCGGTGGCCGCCGACGCCGAGCGCATGAAAGCGATCCTGGCCAGCGAGGACATCGAGGAAGGCGTGCGCGCCTTCAAGGAGCGGCGCGATCCCGTTTTCAAGGGCCGCTGAACGCGCTCTTGCCCGGCGCGGGCCGCATCGCTAGGTTAATCACATAATATCGGCGTGAATTAGCGCGGTTTTCCCGGGAAGGGCCCGAGCATGCTCGCGGGCAAGCGTATCCTCTTGATCATCGCGGGCGGCATCGCCGCCTACAAGAGCCTGGACCTCATCCGTCGCCTGCGCGAGCGGGACGCGGCGGTGCGCTGCATCCTGACCCGGGGCGGGCAGGAGTTCGTCACCCCGCTGGCCGTGGCCGCGCTGAGCCACGAGAAGGCCTATACCGACATCTTCTCGCTTACCGACGAGGCGGAGATGGGCCATCTGCGCCTGGCCCAGGACTCCGACCTGCTGATCGTGGCACCCGCCACCGCCGACATTCTGGCCAAGATGGCGGCCGGTATCGCCGACGACCTGGCGACCACCGCCCTGTTGGCCGCCGCCAAGCCGATCCTGGTCGCGCCGGCGATGAACCATCGCATGTGGGCGCATCCCGCCACCCGCGCCAACATGGCAACGCTGGAGGGCCGAGGCGTGTTCTGCATCGGGCCCAACGACGGTCCCTTGGCCGAGGACGAGAGTGGGCCGGGCCGCATGGCCGAGCCGTTGGAAATCCTTGCCGCCGCCGAGCACGCGCTGGGCGCGCCGGGGCCGCTCACGGGACGGCGCGCGCTGGTCACCTCGGGTCCCACCCACGAAGCGATCGACCCGGTGCGCTATATCGGCAACCGCTCCTCGGGCAAGCAGGGCCACGCCATCGCCGGCGCGTTGGCGCGGCTGGGCGCCGAGACGGTACTGGTGACGGGGCCCACTGCCGAGGCCGATCCCGCGGGGGTCGAGGTGGTGCGCATCACCTCGGCGCGCGAGATGCTGGCGGCGTGCGAAGCGGCGCTGCCCGCCGACATCGCCGTTTGCGCGGCCGCGGTGGCCGACTGGCGCCCCAAGGACGAGGCCGGGCAGAAGCTCAAGAAGAACGGCGAGGACGCGCCGGCGGTCGCGCTGACCGAGAACCCGGACATCCTGGCCACGCTCGCGCAGGCCGGCAACCGGCGGCCGCGCCTGGTGATCGGATTCGCCGCCGAGACCGAGGCAGTGGTCGAGAACGCCCGAAAGAAACTCGCCAAGAAGGGCTGCGACTGGATCATGGCCAACGACGTCTCGGCCGGCACCGGCACCTTCGGCGGCGACGCCAACACCATCCACCTGGTGGCACCCGAAGGGGTCGAGGACTGGCCGCCGTTGAGCAAGGCCGAGGTCGCGGCCCGCCTGGCGCAACGGGTGGCCGAAGCGCTGGAGGGCGACGCGGCATGAGGGTCTTGGGGCAAGAGTTGCACTACACTACCCCCTCCACTTTGGGGCGGGGGACCGAGAGGCGATGACGGCCATGACGCTCTCTGTCCCTGTCACGCAGCTTCCGCATGGCGCCGACCTGCCGCTGCCCGCCTACGCCACGGAGCACGCCGCCGGGCTCGACCTGGCCGCCGCGGTCACAACGCCGGTCACGTTGGCGCCGGGCGAGCGCGCGGCGCTGCCGACGGGCGTGGCGCTGGCGCTGCCGTCGGGCTACGAGGGGCAGGTGCGGCCGCGCTCGGGGCTGGCGCTCGAGCATGGGCTGACCGTGCTCAACAGCCCGGGCACGATCGACGCCGACTATCGCGGCGAGGTGAAGGTGATCCTGGCCAACCTCGGTGACGCGCCGGTGACGCTGGAGCGCGGCATGCGCATCGCGCAGCTCGTCGTGGCGCCGGTGGCGCAAATCGACTGGTTTCCGGTCGAGACGCTGCCGTCCACCGCGCGCGGCGAAGGCGGCTTCGGCTCGACCGGCGCCCGGCCCGCCGACCCGACGCCCACCCGAACCGGAGGAGAGGCGGCCTGATGCTGGGTGTGTCGCGCAAGCTGCTCTACGCGGTGGAAGCGGTGGTCGACGTCGCCTACAACGGCAACGGCGACCCGGTCCAGTCCTCCGAGATCACGCGCCGGCAGGGCATCCCGCGTCGCTATCTGGAGCCCGTGCTGCAGCACCTGGTGCGCTCGGGCATCCTCGACGGGGTGCGCGGGCCGCGCGGCGGCTACCGGCTGGCGCGCGAGCGCAGCGCGGTGACGCTGGGCGACATCGCCCGGGTGGTCGCCGATCTCGAGGGCGGCCCCGACCCGATCACCGAGCCGTGCCAGTCCGATCTGGGCCGCAACGTCGTGCGCCCGACACTGCGACGCCTGCGCCAGGAATGCATGGACGCGCTGGACGCGATCACCATCGACGAGCTGTGCGTCGAGGCCCGCGGCTCGGGCGTCAAGTCCGACGCGTACCAGCGGCTGGACTACAGCATCTAGAAGGATTCCCTGCATGGCCGAAGCCACCGAGCGAGCCGAGCCGGCCGCCGCCCCGGAATTTCGCGGCCGGGTGTACGACAGCGTGCTGGAGACCATAGGCGCGACCCCCATGGTGCGCATCGGCCGCATGGCGCGGCGGCGCGACTGCTTGGCCGAAATCGTCGCCAAGCTGGAGTTCTTCAACCCGTTGGGCTCGGTCAAGGACCGCATCGGTCTGGCCATGGTCGAGGCGGCGGAAGCCGAGGGTCGCCTGGGACGGGACACGGTGTTGGTCGAGCCGACCTCGGGCAACACGGGCATCGCGCTGGCCTTCGTCTGCGCCGCCAAGGGCCGCCGCCTGATCCTGACCATGCCCGAAAGCATGTCGGTCGAGCGGCAGAAGATGCTCAAGCTGCTGGGCGCCGAGCTGCAGCTGACCTCTGCCCAGGACGGCATGACGGGCGCGATCGCCCGCGCCGAGGCGCTGCTCGAGGAGCTGCCCGACGCGATCATGCTCCAGCAGTTCTCGAATGCCGCCAACCCGGAGATCCACCGCCGCACCACTGCCGAGGAAATCTGGGCCGACACCGGCGGGCGGATCGATGCGCTCGTGCTGGGCGTCGGCACCGGCGGAACGCTCACCGGCATCGGCGAGGTGCTCAAGCCGCGTCGGCCCGAGCTGCGCATCGTCGCCGTGGAGCCCACCGACAGCTCGGTGCTCTCGGGCGGGCTGCCCGGGCCGCACAAGATCCAGGGCATCGGCGCCGGCTTCGTGCCCGAGAACCTGAACGTCGATCTGATCGACGAGGTGCTCCGGGTCTCGAACGATGCCGCGTTCGCCCTGGCCCGGGAGGCGGCGCGGGTCGAGGGGCTGCCCTGCGGCATCTCCTCGGGCGCCGCGCTGCACGCCAGCTTCGAGCTCGCGCGCCGGCCGGAGATGGCGGGCAAGACGGTGGTCACCATCCTGCCCTCCTCCGCCGAGCGCTACCTGTCGACCGCGCTGTTCGAGAGCCTGTAGCCGCGACCGCAGGGGCGATCTAGATTTCCCCCATGAGCATCACCGACGCCCAGCTCCACCGCTATGCCCGGCACGTCATCCTCGACGAGGTCGGCGAGGAGGGGCAGGAGCGCCTGTTGGCCGCGCGCGTGCTGGTGGTCGGCGCAGGCGGGCTGGGCGCGCCGCTGATGCTCTACCTCGCCGCCGCCGGCGTGGGCACGTTGGGCGTCATCGACGACGACGTGGTCGAGATGTCCAACCTGCAGCGTCAGGTGATCCACCCCACCGCGCGGTTGGGCGCGCCTAAGGTGGAAAGCGCCAAGGCCACCGTCACCGAGATCAATCCCGACGTCGCGGTCGAAACACACCGCACGCGGCTGACCGCCGATAACGCGATGGAGACCATCGCGGGCTACGACCTCGTCGCCGACGGGTCGGACAATTTCGAGACCCGATATCTGCTCAACGACGCCTGTTACCTGGCGGGCAGGACGCTGGTCTCGGGCGCGCTCTTGCGCTTCGAGGGCCAGCTCTCGACCTTCAAGGCGCACGAGAGCGGACCGTGTTATCGCTGCATCTTCCGCGACCCGCCCGCGCCCGGCATGGTGCCGCGCTGCGAGGAGGCCGGCATCTTCGGCGCCGTGGCCGGTGCGGTCGGTTCGCTCCAGGCGGTCGAGGTGCTCAAGGAGATCCTCGGCCTGGGCGAGTCGCTGTCGGGCCGGCTGATGCTCTACGACGCGCTGTCCGCAACCGTGCGCACCATCAAGGTCAAGCCCGATCCCGCCTGCCCCCTGTGCGGCCCGCAGGCGACGATCAAGGACCTGTCGGCGCACGAGGGCGGCGGGGCCTGAGGCCGGGGCGGATCACTCCTCCGCGCCGCGCCCCGGCCTGACGTCGGGCGAGGTCAGGTAGGCGACGAGCGCCAGCGCCAGCAACCCTGCGAGGAAGGCGAACACCCAGCGATAGGCGTCCTCGGGCGCGGTGCCGTCGGGCGCGGCGAAGCCGCCGACGATGTAGCCCGTGGCCACCTGGATCGCGCCCACGCCGCAGAAGTTGGCGAAGTTGATGGTGGTCATCACCCGGCCGACCAGATGCTCGGGAAAGAACGCGCGGCCGTGCGCGAGCAGGTGCACGAAGTAGGCGTTGAATCCGGCGAGCGCCGCGAACAGCACAGTGGTCAGCCACAGCGGGTTGCCCGGCACGGCGGCGAGTACGGCGGCGACCGACATGGTCAGCAGCCCGCCCGTCAGCACCACGCCCTTGCGCGTGCGGAACACGCGATCCATCGGGCCGTAGGCGAAGATGCCGGCGATGCCGGCCGCCGACATGATCAGCAGCACGTCGCCCGTGGCCACCGCGCCCAGCCCGTAGACATCAGCGAGATAGGGCCCGCCCCACAGGCCGCGGATCGAGATCATGGTCGCGTAGCTGACGAAGCTGACCGCCAGGATGCCCCAGATGCGACGTTCCGCCAGCACCTGCCCGACGCCGCGCACCACGGTGCGGATGGGCTCGGGTTCGCGCCGGTGAAAGGCGTGGCCCTCCGGCGCGTCGCGCACCGCCAGCCAGACCACCGCGCCGAGCAGCGCCGTCGTGCCGCCCAAGACCAGATAGGCGTCACGCCAGCCCACCGCGTCGGCGAAGGCGGCGAAGGGCGTGCCCGAGAGCAGCATGCCCAGGCCCGAGATGCCCAGCGCAACCGCCGAGATGGACGCGAAGCGTTCGGGCGGGAACCAGCGCGCGATGGTCACCAGACCGCCCATGAAGATGCCGGCGCAGCCGGCACCGATCAGCGCCTGCCCCACGATCAGCCACACCAGGCTCTCGACCGAGGCGAATACCCACGCGCCTGCCACCGCCAGCACCAGCAGGGACGGCACCACCCGGCGCGGCCCGAAGCGGTCGAGCAGCACGCCCACCGGGATCTGCATCGCCGCGATGGCGACGAAGAACGCGCCGGTCAGGATGCCGAGCTGCTCGGCCGACAGGCCCGGATCGCGGCGCAGCTCGGGCGCGATCACCGCGACGGCGGTGCGGTAGAACTGCGACAGGATGAAGACGGCGCACAGGCTGCCGAGCAGCCGCAGCACGGTGCCGAAGGGCGGCATGGTTCTCGGATTGCTGGGGTCGGGCGGGCGAGCCTATCGCCGGAGCGGCATGGCGTCCATCCGGCGCCCGGGCATGGCCGTCACTCGTTCGGTCCCGGAATGCCCAGATAGCCGCGCACCTCGGCGCGCGTTTGGCCGGTCTCGATATATTTGGCCGGCGGCGCGGTCTCGTCGGGCCCCTCGTCCCGCGCCTCTGCGACAGGCTCGGACGGCGCGGTCATGGCGGGGCCGGAGCTGACCAGCTCGGGAGACTCTATCGCGACGCCACCCTCCGGACGGGCCGCGTCCTCGGCCGGCCTGTCGTCCTCCTCGGGCGGGGCGCCGGCATTCGCCGCCATCGACACCGGGCCGCGGCCGATGAAGCAGTCGACACCGGCGCGGCTCAGCCCTGCGCACGCGTCGCGCGCCCTCCCGCGCGCGTCGAACGGCCCCAGTCTGACCCGATAGAACACACCCTGAGCGCCCAAATCCGCCTTTTGGATCGCATGCGGCTGATCCGCGAGCTGTTCCGGATGAGCGGCGAGAAGCTTCTGCCACGCCGCGCGGCTTTGCGCGGCCTTGCGATAGGCGCCGATCTGGACCCAGTAGGGTGCCGGCCCGCCGGAGGCGGTGACGCTGCCGTTGGCCGTGGCGGAAGCCGGCTCCATCGGGGAGCTGGCGGCTTCGGGGGACGTTCGGGCGGATTGCGTCGGGGGCGCGCCGGACGTCACGGCGTGCGGTGACTCCGACTGCGCCACTTGGCTCTCCGCGCCGGCGGCGTCGGCCTGCAGCACCTCGTTCGGGTCGTCGGGCGCGGACCCGACGACGGAGGTGGAATTGGAACTCTCATGGCCGGGCGCCGGCACGCGGTCGGCCTCGGGCAGCGGCGGCAGTGCCGGGGGCGGCAGCGCCGCCTTGCGCGCGGCCTCGCGCGACGCCCTCTCGCGTGCTCCGGGGTCGGGATCGATGCCGAGCGCCTCCGCGGTCGCCGGCAACGTCGGCACCTCGTCGACATTGGCCAGACCGACGAAACGGTCGCCCAGGGGCCCACCGTTCGAGCTGGCCTTGCGCGCCAACGCCGTGACCGGCCCGAAGCGCCTGGCCGGGTCGTCCCTGCTCGGCTCGCCGGTGTTCTCGGCGAACCGGGCGTCGTCCAGCACGGCGCCGGGCACCAACGGCGCCAGGCTCTCGGCGGCCGCCTGCGACACCAGACCCAGTTCGCCGGTCTCGTGCGTGCCCCAGGCCGCGTTGGTGATGGCGGCGATCTGCATCACCTCGCCGACCGCGTTGCCGGCGTTGTCGTACAGCTGCCAGGCGATCTTGATGCGGCCGTCGTTCTCCTCGGGTACGGAGAACCTGCCCTCGAGCATGTAGCTCGCCCAACTCTCGCCCACGGTGCCCGCCGGGATCTCGCGCTCACGCATCGCGGCGGCGACGCGCTCGTGCAGGTGCCAGTGCTCGGGTGCGCCCTCGACCGGCAGCACCTTGACCGGCGGCGTGATGTGGTCGGGGAGAAGGAGCGCCTCGTCGAAGAGCGCCTCGTCGAAGAGCGCGTTGTGCTCGCGCGCGAAGGGGCTCTCGGCACCGACGCAGCCCGAAACCAGCCCGGCCATGCCGACCATGGCAAGCACCGCGGCGCCCGAAGGCAAGGAATGCCTCAACGATTCGCTCCCACAGGCCCGATTATTGCGCTGACCCAATCACAGCAGATCAAGTAATTGAAACGAAATTCCTTAATTAAAACTTTAACCACGATTCGCGAGATCGAGGAAGCCGGCTAGGAAGGGTCTGTCGCGCCGCCGCGCAGCGACTCGAAGGCGTCCAGCGCGGCGCGGCGCGCCGCCGCGTGATCGACGATCGGCGCGGGATAGGTTTCGCCCAGCCGCACGCCCGCCTGCTCGAGCGCGGGTCGCGGCGCGAGCCACGGCGCATGGACGTGGCGCGCCGGCAATGCGTCGAGCTCGGGCACCCAGCGCCGGGCGTAGCCGCCGTCGGGATCGAACTTGCGGCCCTGGGTGACGGGGTTGAAGATGCGGAAATAGGGCGCGGCGTCGGCACCGCAGCCCGCGACCCATTGCCAGTTGACCGGGTTGCTGGCCGCGTCGGCATCGACCAGCGTGTCCCAGAACCAAGCCTCGCCCAAACGCCAGTCGACCCGCAGGTCCTTGACCAGGAACGAGGCCACCACCATCCGCACCCGGTTGTGCATCCACCCGGTGTGCCACAGCGCGCGCATCCCGGCGTCGACGATCGGGTAGCCCGTCCCGCCCCGCTGCCAGGCACGCAGGCCTACGGTGTCGTCGCGCCAGGGAAAGCGCTCGAACTCGGGGCGCAGCGGCGCGCGGTCCATGTCGGGCTGCTGGTGCAGGAGGTTGAGGGCGAAATCGCGCCATCCGAGCTCGCGCAGGAACGCCTCGGCGTCCGGGCCGTCGCCGGCGCGGGTCCGCACGGCGTGCCAAACCTGCCGCGGCCCGATCTCGCCGAAGCGCAGATGGGGCGACAGACGCGCCGTCCCGTCCAGGTCGGGCCGGTCGCGGGCCTCGGCATAGCCGGTCAGGCCGTCCTCGAGGAACGCCGCCAGCCGCCGAACGGCACCGGCCTCGCCCGGCTGCCAGGCGGCGCGCAGGCCGCCGGCCCAGTCCGGGACGGTGGGCCGCAGCGCCCAGTCGTCCAGCCGCTCGCTCGCCGGCGCGGGCGCGAATGCGGTGAGCCGCCGGGGCGCCGGCTCCGGAATGGCAGGCTCGCCCAGCGCGAGACAGGCGTTCCAGAACGGCGTGAACACCTTGTACGGCCGGCCCGCCCCGGTGCGGACCTCCCAAGGCTCGCGCAGCGCCGACGCGTTGAAGCTGGCCGTCTCGACACCCGCTCCCCGCAGCACGGCCTCGACCCGCGCATCGACCTTCGCGGCGGGGCCGTAGCGACGGTTCCAATACACGGCCCGCGCGCCCGTCTCGCGTGCCAGCGCAGCCAACACGTCCGCCGCGGCGCCGCGGCGCAGGACCAGCCTGGGCGGCAGGGCGTGGCCCGGGCCGAGCCGCACGAGCGCCGCGTCCAGCGCCGCGAGGCTGCCGTGCAGCCACCATTTCGCGGCCCCGCCCAACGAACGGAGGCCGGGCGAGACCTCGTCGAGGACATAGACGGGCACGACCTGAGCCCCGCCCGCCGCGGCAGCGGCCAGTGCGGGGTTGTCGGCGACGCGCAGGTCGTCGCGGAACCAGACGATGGTGGGGGGCATGCGTTTCGCCCGCTCGGGTTTCGCTGGGTCGAACATGGCCCGCCCGGCGCGGGCTTCAAGCGGGCGTCACGACCCGTAGAGATCGGTCAGGTCGAAGCTGGAGATGCCGCCCGTCTCGGCCTTCACGGGATCTCCGTGCATGTACACGAAGCCCGCAGCCAGTGCCCCCATGGCCTGGCTGCGCGTGCGAAGGCCCAGGACGTAGGGCTTGAACCCACGCGCCTCCGCGTCGCGGGCGAAGCGCTGCAGGCGCGGCAGCAGCTCGGTCTCGTTTCCCGAATACTGGTGAAGGTTGATGCCGATGGCGTGGACGGTGGGCGGATCGATCAGCCGGAAGGCCCCGAAATCGAGCCGCACGCGGCAGGTGATCGAGCGGCTGAACCGCCGCAGCGTGTCCATGACCGAGTTGAACCGAGTCGGCGCCAGCTCGTTGGGCACCGACAACACCTCGTGGCACAAAAGGCGGCGCACGTCCTCGGGCGCCTTGCTCATCGCTTCCAGGTAGCGCTGGCGCGAATGATCGTCCATCAGGGTGGCGTAATGGACGGGCAGGATGACCACCTCGACCTTGCCGTTGGCCAGGGTGTCGACCAGCCGGGCAACGCATCGGTGCATGGCGTAGTGGTCTATGGCCTCGCGGGTGGCGGCGTCGGGAACCCGGTTGAGCAGCGGCGCGTCCTCGCGCGGCTCGATCCGGCAGACGTCCGAGGACACGACCCTCTTGGGCACGTACCACATCGGGCTGAACACGGCCGCGTAGCGCCGCTCGACCCAGGCGGTGGCGTCCTCGCCGTCGCCGTCCGGCTCGGCATTGAGGCGCGCAAACTGCTCTTCCGCCTCGGCCATCAGCCGCTCGATCAGCGCCTCGCCGTCCAATTCGGCGAAGCTCACCGTGCCGTCGACATGCGCGACCACGCTCTTGACCTTGATCGCTTGCCGCCCTTGCGAAGCGCCCAGCAGCCGCTCCTCGATCTCGTCGGCGATGATCTTCGCCTTGATCTTCGCCTCGTCCTCGGTGAGCTGGGCAAAGAGGACGATGTAGCTGTCGTCGCGGTGGCGCGACACCACGTCGGCGGGGCCCAGGTGGCGCTTGATCACGCCGTACGCGAGTTGATGCACGAGCTCGCCGCCTTCCGCCCATCGGCCGCCGAGTTGCTCCCGCAGACCCGCGAGGTCGACGATCTGCAGCTTACCGGCGGAGAGCTTGCGGTTGCCCGACTCGACCGATTCGAAGAACCGCGACAGGCGCGCCTCCAGGTCGGCCGACTCCTCCGCATCGGCCGGGGGCGCGGCGAGCGCCGATGCGACCGCGCCCGGCCCGCCTCGGGGCAGCGGTGCAGCGGTTTCATGAACGTGCGCAGCCGGGCCCGCCTCGTCGCCGAACAGCAGGTCGTGCATCTTGCGGCGCATCCAGCCTTTCAGCTTCGCCATGGCATCCCGTTTTCGGCCGCGGCCCTCACGCAGGGTTGATCCCGTTCGTGCGTCCCCATCCTCGCGGGGAGTGCCTTAACAGTGACTTAGCGCAATGCGCGCAGCGCTAGAATATCCGTCGTCGCAGAATCACCGGTGAGAGGGGGAGCGGCGGGTGGCAGACCGCGTCTTCCGGGCACCGCGGAGCCGGATCGCCGCCCGGCGTCACGCCGGCGGCGCCAGTTCCCGCGCCGCGTCGACCAGCGCGCGGCGGTCCAGCGGCTTGGCGAAGCTCCGCTGGGCGCCGAGCTTTCGCGCCAGCGTCAGGAAGTCGGCGGCGCCGGTTCTCCCCCCGCCCGAGATCGCGATCACCTTCGCCGTGGGGTCGTGCTGCTTGATCTCCAGCATGGTTTCGATGCCCTCGCGGTCGGGCATGATGATGTCGGCGATGACCACGTCGGCGCGGCGGCGGCGATAGCACTCGATGCCCTCGTTGCCATCGACCGCCGTTTCCACCTCGAATCCGGCGCGCTCGAAGGTCTGGCGCAACACGTCGCGCATCGCTGCGTCGTCGTCGATGATGAGTACCAGGCTCATGGCACTTGCTCCTTGCCGGAGTGTGGCTGGTTGCCGGGTTTGGGTGGCGTGTCGGACCGGCTGCCCCCAGGCCCGTCGCCATCGAGCGCCGCGTGGACAGTGGCGCACAGCTCGGCCGGCGAATAGGGCTTGGCGAGGAAGGCGTGGGCGCCGATCGCGCGCGCGTCGTCGCTGGACAGCGCGCGCCCGTAGCCGCTGGACAGGATTACCGGCAACGACGGCGCCAGGCGGTGCGCCTCGCGGATCAGGGCGTCGCCGGTCAGGTTCGGCATGGTCTGGTCGGTGATCAGCAGGTCGAAATCCGCGATCCGCGCGCGCAGCGTCGCAAGCGCCTCGAGCGCGCTGTACACGCACTCGACCTCGTAGCCCTGACGTTCCAGCACCTTGCCGGCCATGTCCGCGATCATCGCTTCGTCGTCGACCACCAGGATGCGCCCCTGTCGGCGGTTGTCCGGGCGGCGGTCGCGCCGGGCGTCGTCGGGGCCGCAGGCGGCTTGGCCGCACGGCAGGTAGACGCGCACCAGCGTTCCCTGGCCGGGCGCGCTCTCGACGTCGATGGCGCCGCCATGATCGCCGATGATGCCGTGGACCACGGCCAGCCCCATGCCGGTGCCCTCGCCCACATCCTTGGTGGTGAAGAACGGCTCGAACATGCGCGCGACGGTCTCGCGCTCCATGCCGGTGCCGGTGTCCGCGACCTCGAGGACATAGTAGTCGCCCTCGGCCAACGGGCCGGTCGCCGTATCCATTCCCGCCTCGACGTGTCGGCCCTCGAGCGCGATCGTGATTCGGCCGGGTGCCCGGCCGATGGATTGGACGGCATTGGTGGCCAGGTTCATCAGCACCTGGTGGATCTGGCCGGATTTGCCTTCGATCACCGCGTTGGCGACTTCGATGCAGGGCACGATCCCGATGGTCGCCGGGACCGTCGGGCGCAGCAGGCGCACCACCTCGTCGACGACACCGTCGAGCCGCACCGGGCCCACCTCGCCCTGCTCGCGCCGGCTGAACGACAGAATCTGCTGCACCAGATCCCGGGCGCGCCCGCCGGCGGCCATGATCTGCTCGAGGTTCTGGGCCGCCGTGGACCCGTCCGCTACGTCCTCCGCGGTCAGGTCGGCGTAGCCGATGATCGCGCCGAGGAGATTGTTGAAATCGTGGGCGATGCCGCCGGCCAAAGTGCCGAGGGCCTCCATCTTCTGCGCCTGGCGAAGCTGCTCCTCGAGCCGACGTGCCTGCGCCTCGGCAAGCCGCTGTTCGGTCACGTCGCGCAGGACGACCTGGATGCAACTTCGACCGCCTCGATCGACGAAGCCCTGGCCGGTGAGCTGGACTTGGACCTCCTGGCCATCGAGGCGGAGCTTGCGGGTCTCCAGCGGTCCCACCTGGGCGCCGCGCTCCAGGGCCCGGTCGATGTTGGCCCGGACCGTCGCGCGCAGATCCTCCGGCGACAGATCGATGACCCGGCATCCGACGAGCTCGTCGACGCTCGACGCGGCGAACAGTTCGGCCGCCGCCGGGTTCGCATAGAGCACGGCCCCGCCGTCGTGGACGAGCACCGCGTCGGGCATCTGCTCGAGAAGCTGGCGGTGTCGTTCCTCCGATTCTCGCGTCCGCTGTTGCGCACGGCGGAGGTCGGTGATCTCGTTGAAGTAGACCAGCACGCCGTCCCGGTATTGGCCGGGGACCACCCGGCGATGGAACGCGCGGCGGCCGACCGCGACTTCCTCCGTCACCGCCTTCTTGCGCCCCGGCTTGCGGCGCTCCAGCATCGCCGCAACACCGGCGAGCGCAGGATGCTCGAGCCCGCGCTCCTCGATCTTCTTGAACAGGGAGCTCGCTGCGTCGTTGACGATAATCGGATTACCTTCGGCGTCGAGCTCGATCACGGGGTTGGGATTGCGCGCGGGGACTTCTGCGAGACGTGCCAGCTTGGCCTCGGCCTCGGCCTCGGCGGTGACGTCGGTGTAAGTGGTGACCCAGCCGCCGTCGGGCATCGTCGTGCGCCGGACCTTCACCCGGGTGCCGTCGGCGCGCAGATGGACGATACTGTCCTCCCACGCCGTGACCAGGCGCACGATCTGCTCGTTGACCAGGTCCTCGACCTCGCCCTCGCCGTACTCGCCCAGCTTGGCGTTGTGGCGGAACAGGTCCGCCATGTGGGCGCCGACACGCGCGATCTCGGGCGGAACGCCCATCAACGCGCGTGCGCGGTCGTTGATCGTCCGCACCCGCAGGTCGGAGCCCAGGACCATGATGCCCTGGGCCATGCTGTCCATGGTCGTCTCGAGCAGGCGCGTCTTCTCGGCCAGGTCGCGCTCCTGGCGGCGCAGGTCGGTGATGTCGATGCGGATGGCGACCGTACCGCCGTCGGCGGTCCTGCGGTCGATGGCGCGGATTCACCGGCCGTTGCCGGTGCGGTACTCGAAAGGCGCGCTGGGCGCCGCCCGGTGGGCGATGCGCTGGGCCTTCCATTCCGCCTCGCGGCCCACGGCCTCATCGAAGGCGCCGCCGGCCAACATGCCGTCGAGGATTTCTCCGTAGCTCGCGCCGGGCCGGAACAGATGACCGTGCCGCGGGAACATCCGCCGCAGGCTGGCGTTGCACAGCACCATCTTGTCGTCTGCGTCGTAGACCGCGAAGCCCTCGCCCAGCGACTCGATGGCGTCGGACAGGGTGTGCCAGGCCGAGGCGGCTCGCTCTTCGCGCTCGGCCAGCTCCCGCTCGCGCTCCTTGAGCTTGGTGATGTCGATGCGGATGCTGACCACGCCGCCGTCGCTGGTCGGCCGATCGATGGCACGGATCCAGGTCCCGTCCTTGTTGCGGTACTGGAACGAGCCGGTCCGCTCGCGGCGCTCCGCCCGTCGCTGCGCCAGCCACTCCTCGCGTGGCATCGTCGCGTCGATGATCGTGTTGCCCTCGCCCATCCGCTCCAGGATGTCCTCCCACGGTGTCCCCGGCACCAGCAGGTCGGCGGCCGGCGCGAGCAGCTCGCGGAAGCGGTGGTTGCACAGCACCAGCCGGTCCTCGGCGTCGTAGAGCGCGAAACCCTCGCCCAGCGCATCGACCGCCTCGGCGAGCTGGCGGCGCGCCTCGGCGGCTCGGCGCTCGCTCTCGGCCAGCGCCGCCTCGCGCTCCTTGTCGGCGGTGACGTCGAGGTGGATCGACACCGTGCCGCCCGTGTCGGTGGGATGGCCGTAGGCCCGGATCCACCGCCCGCCCGCGAGCTGGAACTCGAACGGCACGCCCGCCTGCTCGCGTGCGGCGCGGCGCTCGGCGAGCCATTCGGCCTCGCGTCCGACCGCGTCGACGATCTGGCCACGCTCGACCAAACCGTCGATCTGGCCTTCGCGGCCCATGCCTGGCTCGAGCAGGTGGAGGATGCTCGGGTAGAACTCGCGGAAGCGCCGGTTGCAGGTGACCAGGGTGCCGGCGGCATCCCAGATCGCGATGCCGGCATCGACGCCCTCGATGGCGTCGGCGAGCGTGCTCCAGGCGGCGTCGGCACGCTCCTCGCTCGCCTGACGCTCGAGCTCCGTCTGGCGACGCCGTGTGATGTCGATATAGAGGGCGACGAAGGATCCGCCGCCGGTCGGCGTGCTGCGCGACTCCACGATGCGGCCGCTGGGCAGGACGTGCTCGAGCAACCGCGGCCGGTCGCGCCGTGCCATTGCGAGCCGCCGGCGCACCGCCGCCTCGACGTCGGGACCGTAGTCGCCGCGTTCGGCCCGGAACCGCACGAACTCCTCGAAGCCGAGACCCCGTCCGACAAAACCTTCGGGCAGTTCCATCAGCTCCGCGAACGCGGCGTTCCATGTGACCAGGCGATGCTCGGCGTCGAACACGGCATAGCCCTGCCCGAGTGCGTCGAGCGCTTCGACGATGTGTCCGTCCGCCGACGCCGTATCGGGGGGCGCGGCGCGGCGCTGTTCAACCACGGCATCCATACCGGACGTCGATCCCTGTCGCGAAAAGGGCGCCCCGGAAAGCCTGATCCGACCGGATGCGGTCGGCGCGCCACCGGGCATCGCACCACTCTGGGACCGGGGGGATTTCACAATGGTTAACGCATGGGGTCGCATTCGCGGCATTTACCGAAATTGCCGCGCATCGGCGGGCCAGGCCGATCCAGGCTTGCGGCACGGCGGGACCGGCCGCTACGGTCACAGCGTGGCCGTCAGGGGACAACGACGACGGACGTGACCGCAGGGCGCAGGCGCGGCGACCGGTGCCGTAATCCGAACCCCGCTGACCGAGGAGACATCATGAGCGAGATTTCCGCCGCCGACCCGCACCCGCGCAAGACGGCCGCGGTGCTGGACTCGAAAATGACCTACGTCGACATCGGGTCGGGCGACCCGGTGGTGTTCCTGCACGGCAACCCGACCTCGTCCTATCTCTGGCGCAATGTCATTCCGCATGTGGAACGAGCCGGCCGGCGCTGCCTGGCGCCCGACCTGATCGGCATGGGCCGCTCGGGCCGCTCGGCCACCGGTACCTACGACTTCGCCGAGCATGCGCGCTATCTCGACGCCTGGTTCGACGCCGCCGGGCTCGAGCGCAACGTGGTGCTGGTGGCGCACGACTGGGGCGGCGCGCTGGGCATGCGCTGGGCGCGGCGCAATCCGGAGAAGGTCCAAGGCATCGCCTACATGGAAACCCTCGTCACGCCGGTCGGCTGGGACGACTGGCCGGAAGACGCCAAGGGCATCTTCCAGGCTTTCCGCTCGCCCAAGGGCGACGAGCTGATCCTCGAGCGCAACATGTTCGTCGAAGGCGTCCTGCCCAACGCGATCATGCGCGACCTGGGCGACGAGGAGCTGGCGGTCTACCGCGCGCCCTTCGCGGAGGCGGGCGAGGCGCGGCGGCCGACGCTGACCTGGCCGCGGCAGATCCCGGTGGACGGCGAGCCCGCAGACGTGCATGAGGAGGTGGTCGCCAACGAGGAATTCATGGCCGGCAGCACCGATCTGCCCAAGCTCTTCGTCAACGCCGAACCGGGCTCCATCATGACCGGGCGGGTGCGCGAAGTGGCACGGGGCTGGCCGAACCAGCGCGAGGTGACGGTCAAGGGGCTGCACTTCATCCAGGAGGACTCGCCGCACGAGATCGGCGCGGCGGTGGCCGATTTCATCGCAACACTTGGCTAGGAAACCGATCAGGGAGGGGAACGCGGAATGACCGATGCCGTGAAGCTCGAGATCGAGGACGGGGTGGCGTGGATCCGCATGAACCGCCCCAAGGCGCTCAACGCGCTCGACACCGCGCTCACCCGCGGGCTGATCGAGACCACGCAGCAGGTCGCCGACGACCCGGCGGTGCGCTGCATCGTGCTGGGCTCGACCTCGGAACACTTCATGGCCGGCGGCGACCTCAAGGAGTTCTCGACCGTCCTCGACAAGGACCCCGCCGAGCGCCGCCGGATCTTCGCCGACTTCATCCACCAGATGCACCCGCTGGTCACCACCGTGCGCGGCATGGACAAGCCGGTGATCGCATCGGTGCGCGGCGCGGTGGCCGGCTTCGGCATGAGCTTCATGATGGCCGCCGACCTCGCCATCGCCGCGGAGGACAGCTACTTCACCCTCGCCTATATCCTGATCGGCACCAGCCCCGACGGCGGCTCGACTTTCGCGTTGCCGCGGATCGTCGGCGTCCGCAAGGCGATGGAGCTCGCGATGCTGGGCGACCGCTTCGACGCCGCCAAGGCGCATGAGCTCGGGTTGGTCAACTGGGTCGTCCCCGGAGCCGACCTCGACGCCGAGACGGCGAAACTCGCCGGCCGGCTCGCCAAGGGCCCCACGGGCGCGCTGGGCCGCACCAAGAAGCTGCTGCAGGCGTCGCTCGACAACCCGCTCGAGCGGCAGCTTCAGATGGAGCTCGAATGCTTCTCCGAATCCGCCTCGGCGGGCGACTTCAAGGAAGGCGTCACCGCCTTCGTCGCCAAGCGCAAGCCCGAGTTCACGGGAGGCTGAGATGGCTCGATCGCTGAACGGCCGCACGCTGTTCATCACCGGCGGGTCACGCGGCATCGGGCTCGAGATCGCCAAGCGCGCCGCCGCCGACGGCGCCAACGTCGCGATCGCCGCCAAGACCGCCGAGCCGCACCCCAAGCTGCCGGGCACCATCTTCACCGCCGCCGAGGACATCGAGGCCGCGGGCGGCAAGGCGCTGCCGATCCAGTGCGATATCCGCCACGAGGAGGAGGTGATCGCCGCGGTCGAGAAGACGGTCGAGACCTTCGGCGGGCTGGACGTTCTGGTCAACAACGCCTCGGCAATCAACTTGACCGGCACGCTCGAGACACCGATCAAGCGCTACGACCTGATGAACGAGGTCAACGCGCGCGGCACCTTCCTGTGCTCGCAGGTCGCGATCCCGCATCTGCGCAAGTCGGACAATCCGCACATCCTGACGCTCGCCTCCCCGCTCAACATGAACCCGCGCTGGTTCGCGCCGCACGTCGCCTACACCATGGCCAAGTACGGCATGTCGATGTGCGTGCTGGGCATGGCCGAGGAGTTCAGGGACGAGGGCATCGGCATCAACGCCCTGTGGCCGCGCACGGCGATCCACACCGCGGCGCTCAACATGATCCCCGGCATCGACACGGCGAAGTGCCGCAAGCCCGCGATCATGGCCGACGCGGCGCACGCGATCCTGACGCGGCCAGCGAAAGAGACCACGGGCAACTTCTTCCTCGACGAGGACGTGCTGCGCGAGGCGGGCGTGAGCGACTTCGAGCAGTACGCGGTCGAGCCCGGCCAGCCGCTGCTGCCCGATCTGTTCCTCGACTGAGGGCATGGCCGAGACCTGCGACGTCGCGATCGTGGGCGGCGGGGTGATCGGCTCGTCGATCGCCTACTGGCTGGCGGCCGATCCGTACTTCGACGGCTCGGTGGTCGTGGTCGAGCGCGACCCGAGTTACGCCGAAAGCTCCACCACGCGCTCGGCGGGCTCGATCCGCCAGCAGTTCTCGACGCCCGAGAACATCGCCATGTCGCTGTTCGGCGCCGACTTCCTACGCCGCCTGGGCGAGGTGCTGGCGGTCGACGGCGACGCGCCCGACGCGAGCTTCGTCGAGGGCGGCTACCTGTTCCTCGCCACCGAGGCGACGCGGCCCATCGCCGAGGCCAACTACGCCACCCAGAGCGCGCAGGGCGCCTCGGTCGCCCTGCTCGGCCCCGAGGCGCTGGCGATCAAGTTCCCCTGGCTGCGCACCGAGGGCATCGCGCTGGGCTCGTTCGGCTACGCCAACGAGGGCTGGTTCGACCCCTGGGCGCTGCTCCAGGCGTTCCGGCGCAAGGCGCGCTCGCTGGGCGTCGAGTACCGCGACGACCGGGTGGTCGGCTTCGACATGGAGCGCGGCCGCGTGGCCGGCCTGCGCCTCGGCTCGGGCACCACGCTGGCCTGCGGCGCGGCCGTCAACGCCGCCGGGCCGCGCGCCGCGGAGGTGGCGGCGATGGCCGGTATCGACCTTCCGGTGCGGCCGCGCAAGCGTGTGGTCCACGTTTTCGACTGCCGCACCGAGGTCCCCAACTGCCCACTGATCGTCAACCCCAACGGCGTCTATGTGCGGCCCGAATCGGGCCAGTTCATCTGCGGCGTCGCCCCGCCCGAGGACCGCGACCCCGACACCCTCGACCTCGACCCCGATTACGCGCTGTTCGACGAGATCGTCTGGCCGACCCTGGCCGAGCGCATCCCCGCCTTCGAGGCGATCAAGCCGATACGCGCCTGGGCCGGCCACTATGCGGTCAACACCCTCGACCGCAACGCGCTGCTCGGCCTGCACCCGGCTTCGCCCAACCTCTACTTCGCCAACGGCTTCTCGGGCCACGGCCTGCAGCAGGCGCCGGCCGTGGGCCGCGCCATCGCCGAGCTGATCGTCCACGGCCGCTACGTCGCGCTCGACCTGTCCCGTTTCGGGGTCGAACGGGTCGTCACCGGCGTGGCGGTACACGAGGTCAATGTGGTCTAGCCGCTCACCCCAAAGATGGGCTCGGGTAGCCCGGCCACGCCGACATCCAGCGCGAACAGGCCGCCCGACAGCGGCTGTGCGGCCAATTCGCCTTCGTCCAGTCCCACGCGCGCAGAGGTGACGTAGAGCGTGCGCAGATCCGGGCCGCCGAAGGCGCAGCTCGTGACCTGCTCGACCGGCAGCTCGACGATGCGGTCGAGCGTTCCGTCGGGCGCGATGCGGGCGACGCGGCCGCCCTGCCAGCGCGCGCTCCAATAGTACCCCTCTGCGTCCACGGTGGCGCCGTCGGGCCAGCCGGGCGCCACGTCCGCGGCCGCGAAGAGCCGGCGCCCCGTGGCCGCGCCGGTGGTCGGGTCGAGGTCGAAGCGGTCGATGCCGCCCCGCGGCGAGTCGGCGAAATACAGTGTCGCGCCGTCCGGGCTGACGGCGATGCCGTTGGGCACCCGGATGCCCTCGGCGAAGACCGAGCACGCGCCGTCGGGCTCGAGCCGCCACAGCGCGCCCGTCGGCTCGCGCGTGCTGCGGTGCATGGTGCCGGCCCAGAACCGGCCCTGGCGGTCGCAGCGGCCGTCGTTGAAGCGATTGTCGGGCCGGTCGGCCTCGGGCGCGGCGATGGGCTCGGTGGCGCCGGTGTCGGGATCGAGCCGGTGAAAGCCGTCGTCCATCGCCGCGACAAGGCCGCGCGCGGCGAGGCCGATCGAGCCGGTGCGCCGCGGCAGCGCCACGGGCGGCAGCGGTCCGTGTGCGGGGTCGAAGGCGTGCAGCGCGGGCGCCTTGCAGTCGATCCAGCGCAGCAATCCCGCGCGCACGTCCCACACCGGGCTTTCGCCCAGGATTGCTTGCGCCTCGTCCACGCACTCGACCATGTCGCTCACGCTTTGTTGATGCCGTTCCGCCAAGCTGATACAGCAGTCATGCCTGCCTAGATTTGCCATATTCCGATGCCATTGTCCGCTCGATGGCGCGGAGCCGCCGTCGAGCGACGCGAGGCGAAAGGAACCCGCCGACTTGAAGACGCTCAGGATTCTCCTTGTCGCCGCGGTTGCGGCGCTGTCCGGCGCCGCGCTGGCGCAGGACGACCCGAACGAAATCCCGATCCACGAGGCCACGCACGGCGACTGGCAGTTGAGTTGCTTCCGCAACACCCTGCTCGGCTCGGTGCGGTGCGGGCTCGAGCAGGTGCAGCCGCTGCCCGGCATCGAGGGCGAACACGCCGCGCTCCTGATCCAGGGCGATTCCCAGATCCAAATCCTGGTTCTGATCTCCTCGGCCGGGTTCGTGGCCGAGGGTCCGGTCGGCATCCGGGTCGACGACAACCAGCCGGTGGCGACCAGGGCGGGGCAGGACAACTATATTCCGATCGGCCCCGAATCGAGCGCCCCGCTGATCCGGCAGATGAAGGCCGGCGCGCGGTTCGTCGTGTCCTACACCACCGCGGGCGGCGCCAAGACCAGCGTCCGTTTCAGCCTTAACGGCGTGACCGCGGGCATGAACGATTTCATGAAGCAGGTCGGCGGCTGAAGCATTCTCTGTTCAGACGGCACCGGCCTGCGCCCCCACCCGGCCGTCCAACGACAGTATGCTGCATGGGCGGCCGGGTGGGGCGCGGGCCGGGGCCGATTCCGTCAGAGACAAGAATGCTCCGGTCCGTATACGCTTCAGACGGGATCGGCACGAGCGAGGCAGCGGCGGCATGGACGAAGCGTGTGTCAACGAGGTGGTGGACCTTCACCGCTTCATCGAGCGGTGGCTGACCGGCGCGGTACCGGCGACCGGAGAGGCCTTCGAGCGCATGCCGTCGGTGCTGGCCGACGGGTTCGTCATCGTCTCGCCCGGCGGGGTCATCACCGCGCGCGAGGCCCTGCTGAACGAGTTCCACGCCGCCCACGGCAGCCGTCCCGAGGGTTTCACCGTCCGAATCGACGACCTCCGGATCCGCCGCAATATGGGCGATCTGTGCGTCGCCACCTACGAGGAGTGGCACCGCGACGGTCGCGAGGAGACGGCCCGCATCGCCACCGCGCTGTTCGGACCCCGAGACGAAACGCCGAACGGCGTCGAGTGGCTGCATCTGCACGAGACGTGGAAGGCCGGGCGCGGACCGGCGACATCCTGACGAAATGCGAACCGGCGCGGCTATTCCTCGAGCACGGCCGCCAACCCCAGCAAAGCGGGACCCTCGCGGGTGATCACCTGGGTCGGGATGCGCGCGAGATAATCGCGCATTCGGCCCTTGGCCTCGAACCTTTCGCGGAACGGCGAGCGCTCCAGTAGGTCGACAAAGCGCGGCACCATGCCGCCGGCGACGAACACGCCGCCGCGCGCGCCGAGGGTCAGCGCGAGATTTCCCGCCACCGAGCCGAGAAAGCCGCAGAAGGCCTCCAACGTCGCCGCGGCCACCGGCTCGCAAGCGCGCGCGGCGTCGATAATCGCTGCGGGGTGGTTGGGATCCGGGGCCGCACTTCCGTCGACGGCGGCGACCGCGCGGTGAAGCCGGACCAGGCCTTCGCCGCTGAGCACGCGCTCCGCCGAGACATGGTCGAGTTCGTCGCGCAGCGCGGCCAGGATCGCCGCCTCGCGCGCGTCGGCTGCCGGCAGCGTGGCGTGCCCGCCTTCGCCGACGAGGGGCACCGGCGCGGGCCGCGCCGGAACCAGGCCGGCCATCCCGAGGCCGGTGCCCGGCCCTAGAACCGCCAAGGTTGCGCCTCGCTCCGGCGTGCCGTCGCCGACCGGAGCCAGGTCGTCCGGCCCGAGACGGGGCAGCGCCAATGCCAGCGCCGCGAAGTCGTTGAGCAGGCGCACGGGGTGCCAACCGAAATGGTGGGCCAGTGCCCGTGCCGAGACCCGCCATACACCGTTGGTCAGCCGTCCCTCGCCCGACTGAACCGGCCCGGCGAGCGCAATCGCGGCCCGATCGACCACCGGCGCCGGACGCTGCCCGGCGAGGAAGGCGCGTACCACGCTCTCCAGGTCCGGATGGTCGGCGACCGCGAAACGACTCACCGGCCCCATTGCGCCGTCACGCTGCAGCGCCAGCCGCGCGTTGGTGCCGCCTATGTCGGCCAGCAGCGCGGTCGCCATCGTCATCCGGTCCCGGTACGCCGCAACGCCTCGAGGAAATCCTCGCGCCACGCGGCCACATCGTGCGTCTCGAGACGGTCCATCGACGCGCGCCAACGGCGCCGGCGCTCGGCGAGCGGCATTGTCAGCGCCCGCTGCAACGCCTCCGCCACCTCCTCGATGTCGTAGGGATTGACCCGCAGCGCCTGATCGAGCTCGTGCGCCGCGCCGGCGAAGCGGGACAGCACGAGGACGCCCGGGTCGTCCGGATCCTGCGCGGCGACGAATTCCTTGGCGACCAGGTTCATGCCGTCGCGCAACGGCGTCACCAGGCCGACCCGGGCAGCGCGGAGGAAGCCCAGGAGCACCCGGCGCCCGAAACCCTTGTTGAGATAACGGATCGGCACCCAGTCGAACTCGGCGAAGCGGCCGTTGACGTGGCCGGCCCGGTATTCGAGGTCGCGCCGGATCTCGGCATATTCGGGCACGTCGCTACGCGAGGGTGGCGCGATCTGCAGCAGCGTGACCTTGCCGCGGTTCTCCGGGTAGGTCTCGAGCAGCCGCTCGTAGGCCTCGAAGCGACGGTCGATACCCTTCGAATAGTCGAGCCGGTCGACGCCGATGACCAGCTGGCGCCCGTGCAGGCTCTCCACCAATCGGCGCGTCTGCCGGCTCCCCGCAGCCTTGGCCGCCTGCCGGACATCGCCCGCGGTATCGATGCCGATTGGAAAGGCGCCCGCGCGCACGTGCCGGCCGAAAACCTCGACAGCGTCGCCGTCCACCGTGCCGCCGGCCTCGTGGACCACGTAGTCGTGGAAGTGGCGCAGGTCGATCTCGGTCTGGAAGCCCACCAGATCGTAGGCCGCCATCGCGCGCACGATCGACCGGTGATCGGGCAATGCCAGGAAAATCTGCAGCGGCGGCCAGGGAATGTGCAGGAAGAACCCCATGCGCTGGGCGCAGCCGTGCTCGCGCAGATGCTCCGCCATCGGGATCAGGTGGTAGTCATGCACCCAGATCACGTCGTCGTCGCGGAGGAGCGGAAGGAGCAGGCTGGCGAACAGGGCGTTGACGCGGCGATAGCCGGTCACGTTGCGCCGCGACAGCTCGGTCAGGTCCAGGCGGTAGTGGCACAGCGGCCACAAGGTGCGGTTGGCGTAACCGTAATAATACTCGGCGTAGTCCCGGCGAGTCAGGTCGATGGTGGCGTACTGCACCTTGCCCGCAGCGACCATTTCAGGCTTGCCGGAGGGCTGCTCGGCGATCTCGCCGCTCCAGCCGAACCAGATGCCGCCTGTCCGCTGCAGCGCGGCCCGGACCCCCACCGCGAGGCCGCCCTCGCCGCCGGTGCCCCGCCTGCGCGGCGACGCGACCCGGTTGGAGACCACGACCAGCCGGCTCAAAACGCTTCCTCCCACGACCGCGACAGGCGCATCGCCGAGTTGATCAACCCGACCATCGAATAGGTCTGCGGGAAGTTGCCCCACAGTTCGCCCGTGGCGGGGTCCAGATCCTCGGAGAGCAGCCCGGCCGGGTTGCGCGACGCCAGCATGGTTTCGAACAGCTCGCGCGCCTCCTCGCGCCGGCCGACCCTGGCGAGCGCGTCTATGTACCAGAAGGTGCAGACGTTGAACGCGGTCTCAGGCGCGCCGAAATCGTCGGGCGCGGCATAGCGGAACACATGGTCGCCGCGGCGCAGCTCGCGCTCGAGCCGCGACAGCGTGCCGGCGAATCGTGGGTCGTCGGGTGCCACGAAGCCGAGCTCGGGCAGGAGCAGCAGGCTGGCGTCGGCTTCGTCGCCGCCGAACGTCGCGGCGAAGCTGCCCGCCTTCTCGTTCCAGGCGCTCTCGAGGATGCCGTCGCGAATGCGCCGCGCCTCGCGGCGCCAGTATTCGGCACGCTGGTCCTGGCCGATCTGAACCGCGATGCGCGCCAACCGGTCGCAAGCGACCCAGCACATGATCGCCGAGTAGCTGTGCACCGCCGCGCGCGAGCGCAGCTCCCACAGTCCGGCGTCCGGCTGATCCCACAGCCGCACCGCCTGCTCGCCCAGAAGCTCGAGCCGGTAGAAGAAGTTGAGCGAGCCGCGCCAGCTCAGCCGCTGGTCGAAGAAGCTCTGCGCGCTGGCCAGAACGACCGCGCCGTAGCCGTCGTGCTGATCCTGGAGATAGGCGTGGTTTCCGACCCGGACCGGCCCCATGCCCCGGTACCCCGCCAGACCGTCCACCGTGCGTTCCTCCAGCCGCTTCTCCAGCGTGATGCCATAGACCGGTTGGAGATAGCCGTCGGGGGCCGAGGCGACGATGTTGTTGATGTAGGCGAGATAGCTTTCCATCGTCCGGGTGGCGCCGAGCCGGTTGAGCGCATGGACAACGAAATAGCTGTCGCGCAGCCAGCAGAACCGGTAGTCCCAGTTTCGCGTGCTGCCCGGCGCCTCGGGTACCGATGTGGTCATTGCCGCGACGATGGCGCCCGACTCGTCGAAGCTGCACAGCTTGAGGGTGATCGCCGCCCGGATCACCGCGTCCTGCCACTCGAAAGGCAGAGCCAGGAAGCGGCTCCATTCGCGCCAGTAGTCGTCGGTGCGCTCCTCGAACTGGCGCGCGACCTCGTCGAGCGACACGGTCAGGCTCTCGTCGGCGCCCAGCACCATGGTCAGCGGACGCTCTAGGAGGAACGCGGTCTCCTCGGCGACATACGACACCGGCGCGTCGGTCGTGAGGCGCAACGTCATGCCGGGGATGACATAGCGGATGTGGTTCGACCCGCGCGTCGTCTCGGGACGCTGGGCACCGTAGTCGTAGGTCGGGCGCAGGCGTACACGGATGCATGGCGTGCCCGCCAGTGGCTCGACCCGCCTGATAATGGTCAGCGGCCGGAAGAAGCGTCCGTACTGCTTGAAACGGGGCGCGAAATCGGTGATCCGCAGCTTGCCGCCGGCGTCGTCGACGAGCGTCGTCTCGACGATCGCGGAATTGCGCCTGTAGCGCTGCTCGGCACCGGCCAGCCCATCGAGCGCGATTTCGAAGAAACCGGCTTCCGCCTCGCCATGGTCCTGTAGCAGCGCATTGAACACCGGGTCGCCGTCGAAGCGTGGCAGGCACGCCCACACGATCCGGCCGCGCCGGTCGAGCAGCGCGCCGAAACTGCCGTTTCCGATAACTGCGAGGTCGAGGCTGGTCATGCCTTTCCCATACGACAGCAGAACGCGGCGGTCGAGCCGCCTACGACCGCAGCATCACGCGCCGCCTGGATCCGGGGGCGATCGAATGGACGCGATTGCGGACGCCGAGCCGCATCGGCCGGTCGACCAATACCCCGGCTTCCACGTCGATGACGTCGCGCGAGAAGCGCAGCGACAGCGCCTGCCCGCGGAACCGGATCCGCATCGACAGTGTCCGCACCGCCTCGGGCAGGCAGGGGTTGAGCCACAGAATGCCGCCACGGATCTCCATGCCCGTGTAGCACGACTGCAGCAGGTCGACCGTGCCCGCCATCGCCCCGAGGTGGATGCCCTCGGCGGTGGTGCCGCCCTGGATGTCGCCGATATCGCTGTCCAGCGCCTCCTGGAACAGGCGCCAGGAGCGCTCGCGATCGGATCGCGCCAGCACCCACGAATGCACGACCCGGCTCAGCGTCGAACCGTGGGCGGCCCGGCCGCCGTAGTACTCGATCGTCCGCGGGATGATCGCCGGATCGAACGCGTAGCCCATGTGCTCGAACAGGTCTGCCAGCTCCTCCGCGGAGAACAGGTAGAACAGCATCAGCACGTCGGCCTGCTTCGACAGCTTGTACCGGTTCGTGGTGTCGCCCTCGTTCTCCAGGATCCGGTCGAGGCGTTGGATGTCGCCGTATCGGCGCCGGTAGCCGTCCCAGTCGAATTCCTCCAGATCGCCATAACCCTCGAACTGGCTGATGACGCCGTCGTGGAACGGCACGCGGAGGCTGCGCGCCACCGCCTCCCAGCGCGCCAGCTCGTCCTGACCGATGTCGAGCGCCGCGCACAACTCCTCCCAGCGCTCGGGCGACAGCACCTTCGGCAGCTCGAGCGTGTGCCGCAGCGTCCAGCTCGCCATCACGTTGGTATAGGAGTTGTTGGCGAGCCCCGGCTCTTCGGAGTTCGGGTAGGCGTCGTGGTACTCGTCCGGCCCCACCACGCCGCGGATATCGTGTCGCCCGTCGGCCGCCGGTTCGGCCAGGCCCGACCACATTCTGGCGATCTCGAGCAGCATCTCGGCACCGTAGAACGACAGAAACTCGCGGTCGCCCGACACCGTGTAGTACTGCCAAAGATTGTAGGCGATGGCGGAGCTGACATGCCTCTGCAGTCTGCTGTTGTCCG
>CAZMTC010000016.1:0-15739 GCA_964569105.1 uncultured Alphaproteobacteria bacterium
GGCGACCTTGCCATCCTCCGGGGCCGGCCCGGCCGTCCAGTCTTGCGGTGCCGAAAAGGAGACGCCACCTCCCGAGACGCGGTCCCCGCCGGCGGGCCCGGACAGGTAGACCAGGACCAATGCCGCCACGGCGACGAGAGCCGCAGCGGCGATCCAGATCCAGGGCGCGCGACGGGGCGCGGCGGACGCGGCGGCGGTGCCGGTTCGGGCCATCGGAGTTCTCCTCAGTCGCGCCAGCGGAAGCTGGCCAGCATGGCGTTGAAGGCCTCTATCCGGGCCGCGTACTCGGCCTCGATCTCGTGCAGCGGTCGTTCCATCCAGCGCTCGATCTCGCCGATCGCCAAACTGAGCTCGACCACGCGGCGGGTAGGCTCGTGGGTGACGAAGACGTGGCGCTCGTAGACCCCCTCGAACAGCGTGACGATCTTCTGCGCGGGAATGCCGCCACCCACCGTAGCGGGATCGTGCTGGCCGCCCCAGGCCATGATCCAGTCGGGATCCCCGGGCTCGTCGAAGGTGGCGATGGCGATGGTCTGGCGCTCCCCGTCGAACGCCCATTGCGCGATCAGCGAGTACATCGGGTCGTCGACGCGTCCTGGGCCGAGCGTGGTGGCGTCGGGCGGGGGCTGCACGGCGAATGGCGGGTCGTCGTGGGTGAAGACCTCTTCACCGCCGGTGCAGGCCCCAAGGCTGATCACCAGCGTCAGGACGACCGCGGCCCCACGGTGGATCGGCATCGGCATGACGGCCCCTCGCGCAAGTCGGCTCCCCGTTCCGATGCCCAGTATACCGTGATCCGAGGCCGAGGTCGCCGGTAGTCCGGCGGTTTCTTGCGATCGCGCGACGGCTTCGTGCCGTGCGCGGCGACGGCTCGCACGCGCCGACCTTCCGTCGGAGACCCCCTCAGGCCGCGTGGCCGGCGGCGACCGCGAGCGCGAGGACCAGGGCGGTGAACCAGCCGTCGCCGCCCTCGCCCATGCAGTAGCCGAGCGCGGCGCCCACGGCGGCGAACCAACCGACCAGTGCGATCCACTGGACCACGCTGCCGGCCTCGCGCACCACCGAGAAGGCGAGCAGGGGCGCGGACACCAGGTAGTCGACGAGGCTCTCGATGCCCAGCGCGATGTGAACGCCGGTCACCGCGGCGAGCATGGCGGCAACGGCGAGGGCGAGGCCCAGCGCGGCACCCCGGCCCATGGGCGTGGTGAAGTCCGACAACATCTTCGCATGCCCTCCTGGCAGACAGATCGATGACGACGCATACGATGATGCGCGCGCAATCGTTAACGGAATCCCAGCATTAACCATTAACGGCGAACGCTTTTCATCGAAGCCGTGCCGGAGCCGGCCCGCACGGCGGGAAGCAACCCTGCTTGCGCCAGGTGCGGATCACCTCGATTTTACTGGCCTGTGATGTACTGCCGGTCATACGGTCGGGGAATGAAGAGAGGCATCCTTATCGCGGCGACGCTGGCCGCGTTCGTCTGGGCGAATGGCGCCGAGGCCGGCGCCGGAGAGCCCGTGGTCGTGGAACTCTACACCTCGCAGGGCTGCGACACCTGTCCACCTGCGGACGCCTATCTGGGCGAGCTCGCGCAGCGCGACGACGTGATCGCATTGTCGCTGCACGTCAACTATTGGGACTACATCGGCTGGAAGGACCGGTTTGCCCTGCCCGGCAACACCGACCGGCAAAGGCGCTACGCGCGTACCTTCGGCACCAGCTACGTCTACACGCCGCAGATCGTGGTCGATGGCCGCGGCCACGACAGCAATCCGGCCGAGGCCGACGCGCTGATCGAGGAGGCGGTGGCGACGGACAACCGTCTGGACGTCCGTATCGAGCGGACGCCGGGCGGCGGGCTCCGCGCGGTGGTCCCGGCCGATCCCGACGCCCCGCACGCGACCGTGTGGATGGCGCTTTATGACGACAAGCACACGATCGACATCCGCCGGGGCGAGAATGCAGGGCGCACGCTGAGCTACCACAACGTCGTGCGCGCGATAGTCGAGCTGGGCTCGTATGACGGATCGGAGGCCGTGTTCGACCTGACCGAGTTCGGAGGCGAGGCGATGGGCGATCGCGACGGTTGCGCGGTGGTGGTGCAGGCCGAGGGCCAGGGCCCGGTCCTGGGCGCCGCGAAGATGGCACTGGCCCAGGTGGCCGGAATCGAGTGAAGGTGGCCGCCGGCCTTCAACCGCCGCTTCCGCATCCCTATGATGACGTCTCCCATGCGAGGGAGGCAGGCCATGTCCGATCCAGCCGCGCGCTCCGACCGGCGAACGACCCGCCCGCGGAAGAGCCACTATGAGGTCGACGTAACCCGCATGGTGGCCGAGGCGCCCGGGCTGCGGGTGCTGGAGATCACGCAGGGTCCCGGCGCCCGCGACTTCAACCCGGTGGGCTGACCGACCGGCGGTGTCGTTCCTCGACCGCATCCACGAGTGCAACAACGCGGATCTGAGCCGGTACCGCCCCTTCGAGGTGGCCGGAACGCGGGTCGGCTGGGTCGACGACGCGTTCGCCGTGCTGCTCGCCGAACATCCCGACGTGTTCGAGGTCCGCGCCGACCGGATCCGGCTCGTCCCGGCGCTGGACCGTTTCGAGACACGCACGTCGGCAGCCGAAGATGTGTTGCGCGCGATTCACGACCGGGGGCTCATGACCCGCTGGCGCGGCGAGCGTTATCCGGTGGCGGCGCGGCCGCAGGACCCGCCACTGATGGCCGTCGAGCGCGCCGCCGTGCCGCGCCTCGGCATCCGGGCGTTCGGCGTGCATCTGAACGGCTATGTCGTGGACGCCGGAGGAGCGCTGGCCATGTGGGTGGGTCGGCGCGCACGCGACAAGCCGACCTATCCGGGTCGGCTCGACAACATGGTGGCCGGCGGCCAGGCGATCGGCACCACGCCGTGGCAGACGCTGATCAAGGAGGCGGCCGAGGAGGCGGCGATGCCGCCCGAGCTGGCGCGCCGGGCGCGGCCGGTCGGCGCGATCACCTACACCGCGGTGACGGAGCACGGGCTGCGGCCGGACACGCAGTACTGTTTCGATCTGCTGCTGCCACCGGACTTCGAGCCGCGCAACACCGATGGCGAGCTCGAGGGTTTCGAGCTATGGCCGATCGAGCGCGTGGCGGATACGGTACGCGAGACGCGCGATTTCAAGTTCAACTGCAACCTGGTGATCATCGACTTCCTGGTTCGGCACGGGCTGATCGGCCCCGATCGCCGGGATTACCTGGAGATCGTCCAGGGCCTGCATCAATAGGGGAGGAGAAGCATGGCCGACGACCTGGCGCTGATGCCGGCCACGGAGCTGGTCGATCTCTACCGGGCCAAGCAGGTGTCGCCGGTGGAAGCGACCGAGGCGGTGCTGGCGCGCATCGAGCGGTTCGACCCGCAGGTCAACGCCTTCCGTCAGGTCGAGCCCGACAGCGCGCTGGCCGATGCCAAGGCGTCCGAGGCGCGCTGGGCCAAGGGCAAGCCTGCGGGACCGGCGGACGGCGTGCCCACGACCATCAAGGATCTGATCCTGACCAAGGGCTGGCCGACGCTGCGCGGCTCCAAGACCATCGACCCGGATCAGGACTGGCCCGACGACGCGCCCGCCACGGCGCGCCTCAAGGAGAGCGGAGCGGTGATCCTGGGCAAGACCACGACGCCCGAGTTTGGCTGGAAGGGCGTCTGCGACAGCCCGCTCACCGGCACCACGCGCAACCCATGGAACCTGGACAAGACACCCGGCGGCTCCTCGGGCGGCGCGGCGGCGGCGGCGGCGCTGGGCATGGGCGCGCTGCATCTGGGCACCGACGGTGGCGGTTCGATCCGCATCCCATGCGGCTTCACCGGGCTGTTCGGCATCAAGTGCACCTTCGGCACCGTACCCGCCTGGCCGCCCAGCCCGTTCGGCACCCTGGCGAATATCGGGCCGATGACCCGCACGGTGGGCGATGCCGCGATGCTGCTCGACGTCATCACCCGGCCCGACCCGCGCGACTGGTACGCCCTTCAGCCACGGGACCGCGACTGGACCGCCGGGCTCGAGGACGGCGTCGAGGGACTCCGCGTCGGCCTCGCGATGGCCCCTGGCGGTCACGAGCCCGAACCGGAAGTCGCCGCCCTGGTCGGCGAGGCGATGCGCGCGTTCGAGGGCATGGGCGCGACACTGGTCGACGCCGACCCGCCGATCGACGGAGCCGACGACGTCTTTCGCAAGCACTGGTTCGCGGGTGCGGCTCACTTCTTGCGCGCCATCCCGGAGGCCAAGAAGGCGTTGATGGACGAGCAGCTGGTGCAGTCGGCCGAGATCGGGGCGCGCCTGCCCTTGGCCGACTACGTGGCCGCGCTGGACGCGCGCCAGTCGCTGGGCCTTGCGCTGCACGCCTTCATGAACGACTGCGACCTTCTTTTGACACCGACCTTGCCGATCCCGGCATTCGACGTCGGGGCCGTGAGCCCGTGCGTGGGCGACGACACCCAGGGCTGGGTCGACTGGACGCCCTACTCCTACCCCTTCAACCTCTCCCGCCAGCCGACCGCCACGGTGCCGTGCGGCCTGACATCCGACGGGCTGCCCGTCGGGCTGCAGATCGTCGGCTCGCTCTATGACGACGCGCTGGTGATGCGTGCGTCGCGGGCGTTCGAGCGCGAGCGGCCTTGGGGGCTGCCGCCGATGGCGCAGGAGTAGGTCGCGGGCGCAGGGGTTGTGCGTCCCTCTACGGCGCGCCCACCAGCGTCCGCACCTCCTCGGGCGTCTTCCCCGCCTCGCACAGCGCCCGCAGCGTCAGCGCACGGTCGCGCTTGGCGAAGCGGCGGCCGCTTTCGTCGGTGAGCAGGCGGTGATGCCGCCAGTCGGGGACCGGCAGGTCGAGGAGTGCCTGGAGCAGGCGGTGCAGGTGGGTCGCCGGCAGCAGGTCCTCGCCGCGTGTCACCAGCGTGACGCCCTGAAGCGCATCATCGACCGTGACCGCGAGGTGATAGCTGGTCGGAACGTCCTTGCGCGCGAGCACGGCGTCGCCGTGGATCGCGGGCGTCGCCTCGAAGGTGCCGCGGTCGAGATCGCGCCAGATCAGCGGCCCGGCGATCTCGGTCGCCCGGGCAACGTCGAGGCGCAAGGCGTGGGGCTCGCCCATGCGCGCGGTGCGCTCCGCAGGCGTCAGCGTGCGGCAGGTGCCGGGATAGAGCGGCCCGTCGGGTCCGTGCGGCGCGCTGTCCGCGCGCTCGATCTCGGCGCGAATCTCGGCGCGGCTGCAGAAGCAGGGGTAGAGCACGCCCAGCGCGTCGAGCCGCTCGAGCGCGGCGCGGTAGTCGTCGAAATGTGCCGACTGGCGTCGCACCGGCGTCTCCCAGTCCAGGCCGAGCCAGGCGAGGTCCTGAAAGATCGCGTCTTCGTACTCCCGCCGGGCGCGGCCGAGGTCGATGTCCTCGATGCGCAGCAGAAAGCGGCCTCCCGTCTCGCGTGCGGCCTGCCACGCGAACAGCGCCGCATAGGCGTGCCCGAGATGGAGCAGGCCGGTGGGGCTGGGCGCAAAGCGCGTGACGACCATCGATACGATGTGCTGTTGTTAGGTGGAGAATTCACCCTGCATGGATTAAGCCATACGACCACGATGTCCAAGCTGACCAAGGCAACGTTGCGCGAGGGACTGGACGCGCTGGCCCGGGTCGACCGCGACATGGAGGCCGCGCTGGCGGCGCACGGCTATCCGACGCTGCGCCGGCGGCCGCAGGGCTTGGCCGCGCTGATGCGCATCATCGTCGGTCAGCAGGTCTCGACGCAGGCAGCGGCGTCGATCTGGGCGAAGCTGGAGGCAGCGGTCGACACCGGCGATCCGGCGAGCGTGATCGGCGCGAGCGACGATGATTTGCGCGGCGCCGGGCTGAGCCGGCAGAAGGCGGCCTATGTTCGCGCGCTGGCCGAGGACGTGGCCTCGAGCCGGGTGGCGCTGCGCCGCATCCCCCGCATGGACGACGAGGAGGCGATCGCCGAGCTGGTCAAGATCAAGGGCATCGGCCGGTGGAGCGCCGAGATCTATCTCCTGTTCGCGCTGGGCCGGCGCGATGTCTGGCCGGCGGACGACCTCGCCGTGATGGTCGCCGTGCAGCGGCTCAAGCGGCTCGACGCGCGGCCCGACCGCGAGACCATGGACGCGCTGGCCGAGCCGTGGCGGCCATGGCGGGGTGCGGCGGCGCACTTCATGTGGCACTACTATCGGGCGGCGGATCCGAAAACCACGGCGAGCGGAGTGCCCGTATGAGCACCGATGTGCCCAAGCTGGAGGGACCGTCGCGGCGCGCGGCCTCGGGCGGGCCTGCGCGGCAGCTGGTGGTGCTGCTGCACGGTTGGGGCGCCGACGGCAACGACCTGATCTCGCTGGCGCAGTATCTCGGCGCGGCATTGCCCGACGCCGACTTCGTGGCGCCGCACGGGCCGGACCCGTGCGAGGCGGGCATCGGCCGGCAGTGGTTCGGTCTGATGACCCACAACCCGGACGAGATGCGCCGCGGGCTGGAGGCCGTGGCACCGGCGGTGCAGGCCTTCATCGACGCCGAACTGTCGCGCCGAGGCCTGGGCGGCGAGCGGCTGATGCTGGTCGGCTTCTCGCAGGGCACGATGCTGGCGCTCCATGTCGGACCGCGGCGCGAGCCGCCGCCCGCGGCCATCGCCGGCTTCTCGGGTGCCCTGCTGAGCGACGACCTGGCGCAGACCCCGGGACGGCCGCCGGTGATCCTGATCCACGGCACCGACGACGACATCGTGTCGCCCGACGCCATGCCCCGCGCCGAGGAGGCGCTGCGCGCGGCAGGCTTCCCGGTCGAGGGCTACATGCGCGCGGGTGTGGGCCACGGCATCGATCCCGAGGGCATCGCGCTGGCGGGACGCTTCCTGGCGCAAAATGCCGCCGCGTAGGGGAGCGGGCCGGTGCCGCGCACGACACGGAGGTGTCGTGCGATCACGATAGGTCCGACCGCATCGTGGACAATTGAGAGAGCCAGTCCACTAGGCTATAAATGCGCTGCGTGACTCGGTCCGCGCTCTACATATTGTGGTTTTCGGGCCGCTCGTCACGTCGGCGTCATACATCTGGTGTATCACATCGATGTCTGCAGGCGCCGGGTGCCGCCCAGGCAGGGCGGCGAGGATCGGGAGCCGAGGGTGTCGCCACCGCTCGAAAGCTGTCATGCCCTGGTGCTCAACGCCGACTTCCGGCCGTTGAGCTACTTCCCGCTTTCGCTGTGGCCGTGGCAGGAGGCGGTCAAGGCCGTGTTCCTGGACCGGGTCAACGTCGTCTCCGAATACGACCGCGAGGTCCACTCCCCCACCTTCACCTTGCGCCTGCCCAGCGTCATCTCGCTCAAGGAGTACGTGCCGCTGTCGCGGCGGCCGGCCTTCACCCGGTTCAACGTGTTCCTGCGCGACCGCTTCTCGTGCCAGTACTGCTCGGCCGGCGGCTCGGCGGAGGATTTGACCTTCGACCACGTGATCCCGCGCTCGAAGGGCGGCATCACGGTGTGGTCGAACGTCGTCGCCGCGTGCACCGCGTGCAACCTGCGCAAGGGCAACCGCATGCCCAAGCAAGCCAAGATGTTCCCACGGCAGGAGCCGGTGGAGCCGACGACCTACATGCTGCAACAGAACGGGCGGGCCTTCCCGCCCAATTATTTGCACGAAAGCTGGCGCGACTTCTGCTACTGGGACGCCGAGCTCGACGCGGACTGATCGCGCGTCGCACCCTCGGCGAATGCCATCGGGTTCGTGCCCTCGTCGGGCGCGGCGCAGTCCGGGATGTAGAGCATCGGACCGCCGAACAGGTCCTCGAGTTCGAGGCTCGGCCCGTCGTTCGACAGCTCACCCATCGGCCGTCTCCATCGCCTATAACTTCTGGCGAATTCGAGACTAATTGTGCCGGGTTAAGGCGTGGTTGACGGACGTGGTTAACAGGTGGTTGCCGGGAGCGGCGCCGTTGCACGCCTCGCAACGGATTCCTGGGGCGATAGCGAAATTGGACATATATTGATATTGATATCGATCCGGTCCCACGCGGACCGCAGCGCGACGGAGCGAGCGCGAATGGCCAATATCTCATTGACCGAGGAGATGCGCAGCGAGATCCAGCGGTTGGTGGATTCGGGCGAGTATGCGAGCGCCTCCGAGGTGCTGCGCGAAGGGTTCCGCCTGCTCAAGGAGCGCCGCGAGCGCGGGCTGATGTACGACGAGTGGCTTCGCGCCCAGATCGAGCTGGGCTGGCGCGACTATGAAGCGGGCCGCATCGAACCCCATGACATGGACGCCGTGATAGAGGACGCCCTCGCCGATCCCGAGCGGCGCTGATGGCACGCAAGGTCGTCCGCACTCTCGAGGCGGGGCGCGACCTGGCCGAGATCGCCCGCTACACCCGGGAGGTATGGGGACCCGCGATGGTCCGCATCTATCTGGGCCGCATCGAGGCGCGGATCGTCATGCTGCGCCGCGATCCCTTCGCGGTCAGCCAGGATCGCGGCAGCGTGCGCACGGGCCTTCGCTCGATCACGGCGGGGCGCCACTACGTGTTCTTCACCGTGGACGGAGACACGATCGTTCTGTTGCGCGTGATCCATCAGAGCCGCGACTGGGTGCGGCAGATCGGGCCGGAGAGCTGAAGCTGGCTCCCTACACTCGCTCCGACAGCCAGATCGCCAGGCGCGACACCGCCTTCACGCCAAAGGACAGCGCCCGGTAGCCCGGGGCCTGTTCGGCGTCGTGCTCCAGCGCGGTGTCGCGGTGCTCGAGCTCCTCGGCGCGGAACTGCTCGACGGTGCCGCGCAGCTCGGCCTCGTCGTCGCCGAGCCGGGCCGCCTGGCCGGCGTAGTGCTCGTCGATCACCTCCTCCACCGCCACGGTGCAGGCCATGGCGGCGCGCGGGCCCATCATCGCGGTAGCCGCGCCCAGCGCATAACCGGCGACGTGCCACAGGGGCTGCAGCGCAGTGGGCCGGACGCGGCGGTCGGCGACCAACGCGTCGAAGCGGTCGAGGTGGCGGCGCTCCTGCCTGGCCATCTCGCGGATCGGGCGGGCGGCGGGCTTGTGGCCGAGCACGGCGAGCTGGCCGGCATAGATGCGCACGGCGCCGTACTCGCCGGCCTGGTCGACACGCACCATGCGCTCGATCAGCTGCTCGCGGGTGAGGTCGCCCGGCAGCTGGTCCTCTGCGGTGACCTCGGGTTGCGGTCGGTCGGTCATGCGCCACTCCACAGCCGCCGGGCGCCCCACGCGCCCGCGAGCGCGAGACCGGCGGAGAAGATCAGGTTGAAGCCGGCGAGCGAGACGCCGAACAGGTCCCACGGCACGTCGTCGCAGGTCGGCGCCGCCGCCGTGGACGCGCCGGCGAGCATCTCGTCGAGGCTGCCGCCCATGCCGCCGCCGGCGCAGCTCCCCAGCCCCGGCCACCAGGCCTGCTCGACCCCCACATGGAAGAAGGCGATGCCGGCGCTGACCGCGACGGCGAGCGCGGCGAGCGCGAGCAGCGGCGCGGGGTTGGCGCGCCCGGCCAGCGCGAGCGCCAGACCCGCCAGCACGATGGCCGCGCCGTGCGGCCAGCGCTGCAGCACGCACAAGGGACACGGCGCCAAGCCGCCCCAATACTGGAAGCCCAGCGCGCCCAGGAGGAGCGCGGCGCTGCCGGCGATGATCAAAAGCGGCCAGGCGGTGCGGGCGGAGGTCATCCCAGGATCATATAGGGCGGCGCCGGCGGCGCAGAAGGGGCGGGTTGACGCGCCGTCACAGGAGAAACTCGACCAGCAGGAAGCCGCCGATCAGGAGCACCAGGAACAGCGTGAAGGCGAGGCCCAGATTCTTCTCGATCAGCCGGCGCACGGGCGGTCCGAACCACCATATCAGACCGGCGACCGCGTAAAAGCGGATCGCGCGCGACAACAGCGAGGCCCACATGAACTCGATCATCGAGAGCTCGGCCACGCCCGAGGCGATGGTGACCACCTTGTAGGGGATCGGCGTCAGCCCGCCGGCGATCACGATCCAGGCGCCCCATTCGCGGTAAAGCTCCTGGAACTCTTGGAACTCGGCCATCATGCCGTAGAACTGAAGGATCGGCCGACCGATGGTCTCGTAGACGCCCCACCCGATCAGGTAGCCGACGATACCGCCGAGCACCGAAGTGACGGTGCAGATCGCCGCCAGTCGCCAGGCGGCGGCGCGGTTGGACATCACCATCGGAATGAGGAGGACATCGGCCGGCACCGGGAAGAACGAAGCCTCGGCGAAGCTGATGCCGCCCAGCGCCCAGCCCGCATGGCGGTGCTGGGCCCGTTCCATGGTCCAATCGTACAGCCGCTGCAGCAAAGGGGGGCGTCCTGGCAGGAGGGAGCTGGAGCGGGATTTACCAGCACGGCAGGACGGACGCAAATTGCACCCTCGTGTTTCTAACCGTTCCGACAAGGTGTGCGTTTATTCAAAATATTGTGACCCATCTTTTAATTATTTTAATGTTGAACAACGGCGCGTGCCGGCCACATCGATAGGCAGACGACGCGATGTTCACCACCCGAACCTAGAGGTGACGATATGTTTGCCAGAATCCTTGGAACCACCGCGCTGGCGATGGCCCTGGCCGCACCGGTCGCGGCCGCGGGACCGGCGCCGATCGCGCCGCAGTCGATGGACCCGAGGGGCCTGTATCCGGAGGCTCAGGTGCAGCACAGCCCTGACGCCGCCGAGCAATTCGAGGCCCTGCGGGACGACCGAGACGGCGAGTCCGATGAGACCGGCACGTCGGCAGGAGCCGAGCAGGGCCGGGGCAACGTCGCTCCGCAGTCGATGGAACCCCGGGACGTCTACCCGACCCAGTAGGCCACCCCGGGACGGCGCGGGAGTAGTCGGAGCGATCCTCCGCATTCCGGCGCCGTCCCGACATACCCTTCGATCGACGGGCCGCGGTCGTCCACCGCGGCCTGTCGTGTGTCCGCCCCGCCGAAGGGGCCGGGGATGCGCCGTGGCGGCGGAGACGGCGGCGTCAGGCTTCGGGCGCACGCACGGCCCGCAGCGCCTGCCAGACCCGGCCGGGCGTCGCGGGCATGTCGAGGCGCCGCACGCCGGCGGGCCACAGCGCGTCGAACACCGCCGACATGACGCAAGGCACCGCGCCCACCGACCCCGCCTCGCCCGCGCCCTTGATGCCGAGCGGGTTGGTCGGGCTGGGCACCGGGCGCGAGCGCACCTCGATGGACGGGACGTCGGAGGCGCGCGGCATGGCGTAGTCCATGAACGAGCCCGTGACGACCTGGCCGCTGTCGGGATCGATCACCACGCCCTCGAGCGCCGCCTGGCCCAGCCCCTGAACGACGCCGCCCTGGATCTGGCCCTTGAGCAGCATCGGGTTCATCACCGTCCCCACATCGTCGACGACGGTGTAGCGGTCGACGGTCATGGCGCCGGTGTCGGGATCGATCTCGACCTCGCAGATGTGGCAGCCGTTGGGGAAGGTCGGCGCCGGCGGCACCCAGCCGCCATAGGCCTGCAGCCCGGGCTCGGCGCCCGGCGCGGCCTCGCCGACCACATGGGCGCGCGCGGCGACCTCGCCCAGCGTCACCGAGCGATCGGTGCCGGCCACGGTGAAGGCACCGCTCTCAAACTCGATATCCTCGGCCGCGGCTTCGAGCAGGTGGGCGGCGATGATGCGGCCTTTCTCGACGATGCCGTCGGCCGCCGCGCCCAGCGCCGCGCCGCCGACGCCCGAGCTGCGCGAGCCGATCGAGCCGCGGCCGTAGGGCACCTGGTCGGTGTCGCCCTGGACGTAGCGCACCGCCTCGAACTCGAGGCCGAGCCGGTCGGCGAGGAGCTGGCGGAACACCGTCTCGTGTCCCTGGCCGTGGTTGTGCGTGCCCATGTAGACGGTGGCCGAGCCGTCGCCGTGCAGCTTGATCTGCGCGCCCTCCTCGAACCGGCCGGCCGAGCTCTCGATGACGCAGGCGATGCCCATCCCGCGCAGCCTGCCCGCCCGTTCGGAGACTGCTCGACGGGCCTTGTAGCCGGCGACGTCGGCGGCCTCGCGCGCGTCGTCCATCAGCGCCTCGAACTCGCCCGAATCGTACTTGAAGACCAGCGCCGTCTGGTACGGCAGCTGGTCGGGCTCGATCATGTTGCGCCGGCGCAGCTCGAACCGGTCGATGCCGAGGGTGCGCGCGGCGCGGTCGATCAGCGCCTCGACGGCGAAGGACGCCTCGGGCCGGCCGGCGCCGCGATAGGGCGCGGTGGGCGGGTTGTTGGTGAACACCGCGCGCACGTCGGCGCGGATCGCTGGGATCGTATAGACGCCGGCCAGGCCGCCCAGATTGCCGAAGGCCGGAAACGGCCCGAAGCTGGAGAGATAGGCGCCCAAATCGTTGACGTTGCGCGCGCGCAGCGCCGTGAAGCGGCCCTCGGCGTCGAGCGCCAGCGCGACCCGCAGCGTGGCGGCGCGGCCGTGGTCGTCGGCGAGAAACGCCTCGGACCGCTCCGCCGTCCACTTGACCGGGCGGCCCAGCCGGCGCGCGGCCCACAGCACCAGCCCGTGCTCGGGATGGATGCCCGCGCGCATGCCGAAGCCGCCGCCCATGTCGGGGCTGACGACGCGGAGCTGGTTCTCCGGCACGCCGAGCACGTCGCGCGCGAGCCAGCGGCGCACGTCGTGGGGGTTCTGCACGCCCGAATACAGGGCGTAGCGGCCATCGTGCGGATCCCAGGCGCCGACCGCCGCGCGCAGCTCCATCGGGTTCATGGCGACACGGGAGACCGGCAGCTCGAGCTCGACCGTGTGCGCCGCGTTCTCGAACGCCGCCGCCACCGCCGCCTCGTCGCCCGCCCCGAAAGCGAAGCACTGGTTGTCGGGGCAGTCGGGCCAGACCGGCGGCGCCTCGCCCGCGGCGGCGGCCATCGGGTCCGACGCCACGGGCAGCTCCTCCCAGTCGATCTCGACCAGCTCGGCGGCGTCTTTCGCTTGAGCAACGGTTTCGGCGACGACGAAGGCCACCGGGTCGCCGACGAAGCGCGCCGCGCCGCGCGCGAGCAGCGGCCGCGGCGGCTCGTAGAGCGGCTCGCCGTCGTCGCGCGCGAGCGGGGCGAGCTCGGGGATGAAGCAGCGCATGGCGCCGATGCCGTCGGCCTCGAGGTCGTCGGCGGTGAGCACGGCGACGACACCGGGCGCCGCGCGCGCGGCCGCCGTGTCGATGCCCTTGATGCGGGCATGGGCAAAGGGCGAGCGCAGGACGACCCCGCGCGTCTGGCCGGGCAGGTCGATGTCGTCGGTATAGCGGCCGCGCCCCGTGATCAGCCGCTCGTCCTCGACGCGCGGCACCGCCTCGCCCAAGCCGAACTTCATGCGCTCCCCCTTTGCTCTTGTTTTCGGTGCCCCCCTTTATCATTCTCCTGCCAGCACGCGCCATCGCCAAGGCGCGCGCCACGCCCGGAGCCTCCGTGGCGGAACCGGTAGACGCGCGGGTTTCAAATACCCGTTCCCTCTGAGAGTGTGAGTTCGAGTCTCGCCGTCCACACCATCCCTCCAACGTGCGTCAATTAACTCGGCTATGTACGCGGAGCACCGCTCAAGATATTGTGCGGGAAAAATGGAGGTCTACTAGATTAGGCAGGCGAAATGGGATACTGGGGCGAGGAGTACGAGGCGATCATCGAGGCGGAGCCCAGCGCGCGTCGATGGGCTTCGAAGGCGATCTACGAGACCGAGCTCGGAGCCGCATTCTGCGCCGACTCGCTTAACGTGCTGGAGAGCAAGCGGCTCCAGAAGCACCGCGGGGAGGTGCAGATGGTGTTCACATCGCCCCCTTTCCCGCTGAACACGAAAAAGAAGTACGGCAATCTCCAGGGTGAAGAGTACCTGGAGTGGTTTTCCAGCTTCGCCCCCCTGCTGAGGGACATGGTGGCGGAAGACGGCTCGATCGTCGTCGAGATTGGGAACGCGTGGGAGCCTGGCCGACCTGTCATGTCCACCCTCGTCCTGAGAGCCCTGCTACGGTTCCTTGAGGAGGGCGAGCTAAACCTTTGCCAGGAGTTCGTCTGGTACAACCCGGCGCGCCTCCCTTCGCCGGTGCAGTGGGTGAACATCGAGAGGTCGCGGGTGAAGGACGCGTTCACCCGTATCTGGTGGATGTCGCCAACGGACCGCCCCAAGGCCGACAACCGCCGCGTACTTCGGGAGTACAGCGCGAGTATGAGGCGCCTCATTGAGAGCGGCAAGTACAACGCCGGCCGCCGCCCCTCACAGCACAACATCGGCAAGGATAGCTTCAAGAGCGACAACAAGGGCGCCATCCCGCCCAATGTCATAGACGGGGACTTGGCCCCCTCGCTCGGCACCCTATTGAAGGGCACCAACACGCACAGCCACGATCAGTACCAGCTGTTTTGTCGCGAGCGTGGGATCGCACAGCATCCCGCTCGTATGCCGCCGGAGCTCGTCGAATTCTTCGTCCGCTTCCTCACGGACGAGGACGACCTCGTGCTCGACCCGTTCGCAGGCAGCAACACGACCGGAGCCGTCGCCGAAAGATTGGGCAGGAGATGGCTGTCCTGCGAGGCGAACTGGGACTACGCCGCGTCCTCGATCAGCAGGTTTGAGCCGGAGGCGATTAAGGTTACGTGTAAAGACCTCCAGGTCGAACAACGCGATCAGGCGAGATCTTCCTCCGCCTCGTCCTCGGCCGCTCCAGTCTTCACCTCTTGAGCGGCAACCATCGCGGCGACGACGGCGTGCCGGCAGCGCTCCTGACGCCCTATCTCCTCCAGGACATCTTCGGAGGCGCCGCCGAAGTCACTTGCGTCCATCTCCTGGTACATCAGGAGCGAATGGACCGCTAACCAGAGCTCATAGCGGCTCCTGAACGACTTGGCTAGGCCCTCGCTCTGCTGCTCGAACCGGCGGAGTTCGGTCGCGAATCGCGGGTAGGCCTCCGAGTAGTAGACGTACAGCTTACCCTCATTCATGAGGAATTTGCTCGCATGCCGCCCAACCTTGGTGTCGTCGGGATCGTCACAGATGTACTGCCAATCCTCGTCCTCGGGCCCGGGGACCGGGATTACCTCAAAGTCGGGTAGCGAACTCTTGCGCTCGCGCTCCTTCGGCTCGGGAGGCTCGACAATCCCGTAGACCCGCTCGTCACTCAGGGCGGGCTGCCCCTGCCGGTACAGCTCGATGCGGACCGAGCCGGCCGCGCCGACGACGACGCCATCCGTGCACTCCACACCGATCCGCATCCGGCCTCCCTTCAGCGGGCTCGTGCCGAAGACCCGCAGCTCGTCCCCCACTGCGATGTTCAAGCGTGACTTCGATGGATCGTGGGCATCGTGATAGTCGGAGTTAGCGTCGGTCTCGACACGCAGGTAGCGGCGCTGTCCGGCGTAAAATGGAATCTCCTCGTCCTCATTCCACACGATTTTCACGTAGGTGGGCGGTTCGCTAGGCGTGATCGGCAGCGGCTTGACCCGCGGTCGCGGCTTGACCTCGCGATCCCCGCCCTTCGCGTCCTTCGACCCCCCGGCGTCCTCCAATGCGGCGCCGGCGATCCGCATCAGGCGCGCCACTTGGCGCCGCATCTGCTTCTGTGCAGTCTCGTCCCTCTCCTTGAGGCTCTGTTCCCGCGCCTCCTCGTTGAGCCGGATGAGCTCGTCGTCGGCCCGCAGCGCACTGACCAGCTCGCTGCGGATGCGCTCCAGCATGTATCCCTCGCGGGACTGCTCTCGGGTGCTGGCGAA